>JALUWO010000402.1 GCA_027019405.1 Candidatus Altimarinota bacterium
AAAACATCAAAAAAATCGCACGCACATACCGGTTCAAGGTCACAAGATAGAGGATTTAAGAACAAAATCTACATCTGAACTTGTTGATATTGCAAATGAATTAAAAGTGGAAAATCCAAATGAACTAAAGCGGCAAGATATCATATTTGAGATATTAAAGGCTCAGGTCGAACAGGGCGGGTTTATACTTTTTACCGGCGTTTTGGAAGTTATGCCTGACGGTTATGGTTTTTTACGTACTATTGATACGGACTTTGGCGACAGTGTACATGATGCCTATGTGTCAAATACCCAAATAAGACGTTTTGCTCTTCGTAACGGTGACAGCGTAACAGGGCAGGTTAGAGCCCCAAAAGAGCAGGAAAGATATTATGCGCTTTTGAAAATAGAGGCTATTAACTATTTACCGCCTGAAGAGAGCAAGAAACGTCCATTGTTTGAAAATCTAACCCCATTGTATGCAACCGATCATATCAAGCTTGAATACAAAGCAAACAAGCTGACAGGGCGCATGATGGATCTTTTTGCGCCTATCGGTAAGGGGCAAAGAGGATTGGTTGTAGCACCTCCAAGAACGGGTAAAACAGAACTTTTAAAAGAGATTGCAAACGGTATCACGCAAAATAATGCTGATATGGATTTGATGGTCTTACTTGTTGATGAGCGACCTGAAGAGGTTACTGATATGGAGAGAAGTGTAAAAGGCGAGGTTTACAGCTCTACATTTGATATGCCTGCCAAAAATCACGTTAAAATTGCAGAGATGGTGATTGAGCGTGCTAAAAGAAGAGTTGAGCTTGGTCACGATGTGATTATATTGCTAGATTCCATCACCCGTTTGGCGCGCGCATACAACACCGTAACGCCGTCAAGCGGAAAAGTGCTCTCAGGCGGTGTGGATGCCAATGCATTGCATAAGCCAAAACGTTTCTTTGGTGCAGCTAGAAACATTGAAAACGGAGGCAGTCTTACCATTATCGCGACAGCGCTTATAGAAACGGGCTCCAAAATGGATGATGTTATTTTTGAAGAGTTTAAAGGAACAGGTAACTCAGAGCTTGTTCTTAGCAGAAAAATATCAGACAGGCGTATATATCCGGCTGTTGATATTTTAAAATCAGGAACACGTAAAGAGGAATTGCTGTTATCTCCACAGGTGCTACAAAAGGTTTTTATTTTACGTTCTATGCTTCATAAGCAAGAGGATGAGGTT
>JALUWO010000403.1 GCA_027019405.1 Candidatus Altimarinota bacterium
AATTCCTCTCACTAAAGCTACGCCTATCGGCGAGAATGAATAAATTCATACTAATGTCTCCTTTTCAAAGATGTAAAATCTTTGAAAATTCCTCTCACTAAAGCTACGCCTATCGGCGAGAATGAATGAATTCATACTAATGTCTCCTTTGAGACAGCCTCATCTTGATAACACTTCTTCTATCTTGCTTAGGATTTCATCTCCTTCAAGATCGCTTATTGATACTTGCTCTTCCAATCTTTTTATATGTATATCTTTAGCTTCATTATTAGCTTTTAGTGTAGCAACTTCATTTTTTAATTTTTCACTTTCTTCTTTTAAATTTTTATAATCTCTTAAAAGTTCATCTATTTTTTGGCTTAGTATTTTTGTTTTATTCGTTTCTTGAAAAAGCATATCTCTTTCCCTATTTTATAAAATTTTTCTTTATGATACCAAAACTTTGCTAAAATTAAAATATTTAATGTAAGAAAATGAGAGGGGTGTAGCATCAGTAGTGATACCTACACTGCGCTACTACTATGATATCTTTTACTATTTTATATACCAGTCTATGCTCGGATGTTATTCTTCTTGAAAAGTAGCCTTGATAATTTTCTTTAAGTCTTTCTGGTTTACCAAGCCCACTGCTGTCAAATGGATTGCGTTTGATATTTTGGATAAGAAGATTGATCCTTTTTAATATTTTTTTATCATTTTGTACCCAATACTGATAATCTTCCCATGCTTTGTCTGCAAATCCTATAATCATATATCAATATCTTTTTTTATAAATTTAAGATTTTCTATCTGATCAACTGCTTCATTTAGGCGATCTCTATTGTTTTTCGATGATAAAAGATACATAGTCTCTTTCATTGAGCTATACTCATCATAAGACAATATTACAGCTGATTTGTTATCCTTGGTTGTGATGATATATTCATCAAAGTTATCGCATACTTTATTGATAATATCCCTTAAATTATTTCTTGCTTGTGAATAAAAAACTGCCTGCATAATAAACTCCTTTGACAATATATTGTCATTATATCAAACAAACATAAATTACCTCTTAAAGCAATCCAATCTTTGGTATAATATTACTAAAACTTAAAATATGGAAAATTATGAAAAAAAGATTTGATTTACATACTATGTTTGCTCCTATGGGAGATCAGCCAAAAGCCATAGAAAAACTCTCTATGAGCATAAAAAAAGGTAACAAA
>JALUWO010000404.1 GCA_027019405.1 Candidatus Altimarinota bacterium
CTATTTTGTCTACTTTTTCCTCTTTAAGCAATTTATCAAACTCATATACAAAATATCCGTTTTCATATTCTTTTCTTATTTTTTTTAGAATTTTCAATAAATCTTTTATCTTTTCTTTTTTTATTTGTTGCATTAGTTTGCCTTTTTTGTTTGAACTTTAATATTTTTTTATTTTAGTTTCACTACATAAGAAACACTATCTCCATCTCCGGCTACAACAAAGCCTCCGTCATCTGTTTTTGTGATTGCATTAGCACCATCATTATAATTACTTCCGGTTAAGATTTTACTCCATATTTTATTTCCGTTGCTGTCAAGCTTTATTATATAAGAATTATTATCTCCTGCTCCGGCTACAACAAAACCTCCGTCATCTGTTTTTGTGATTGCCAAAGCACCATCCTTATAATTACTTCCGGTTAAGATTTTACTCCATATTTTATTTCCGTTGCTGTCAAGTTTTATTATATAAGAATTATTATCTCCTCCTCCGGCTACAACAAAGCCTCCGTCATGAGTTTTTGCTATTGCATTAGCACCATAATCATAATTACTTCCGGTTAAGATTTTACTCCATATTTTATTTCCGTTGCTGTCAAGCTTTATTACATAAGAATTACCATCTCCTTTTCCGGCTATAACAAAGCCTCCGTCATGAGTTTTTGCTATTGCATAAGCAGCACCATCTTCAAAATTACTTCCGGTTAAGATTTTACTCCATATTTTATTTCCGTTGCTGTCAAGTTTTATTATATAAGAATTATTATCTCCTCCGGCTACAACAAAGCCTCCGTCATCTGTTTTTGTGATTGCAATAACACCATCCTTATAATTACTTCCGGTTAAGATTTTACTCCATATTTTATTACCGCTGCTGTCAAGTTTCATTACATAAGAATTATTATCTCCTCCTCCGGCTACAACAAAGCCTCCGTCATGAGTTTTTGTGATTGCATTAGCTGTATCTTTATAATTACTTCCGGTTAAGATTTTACTCCATATTTTATTTCCGTTGCTGTCAAGCTTGACTACATAAGAATTATTCTCTCCATCTCCGGCTACAACAAAGCCTCCGTCATGAGTTTTTGTGATTGCATTAGCATAATAACTATAATTACTTCCGGTTAAGATTTTACTCCAAACTATCTTTGGTTTAACATCCTTTTTTTGTTTATAAATAAATAAACCTACACCAATTATTAATAACA
>JALUWO010000405.1 GCA_027019405.1 Candidatus Altimarinota bacterium
TGTGTATTTTTCATTTAGTTTATCATAAGTATCTTCATCAGTTCATATATCCATATGATTTACATTATTTAGAACTGTTCATTCTTTTACAGTATATCATGAAAAATCTAAAATTCAAGCATCATAAACATTTGATTCATAATTACTTAACTCATCTTTAGTAAAAGGAGAACTTATATTTTTTAACTCTTTTTCAGTAGTTCTAAAATCTGTAATACTTCAATTATCTGAATCAAACTTAAATCAAACTACTCACAAATATACTTTTCCATCTTTTTTAAATGAATAGTAGACTTGATTCACATTTTTTCATTCATTTTCTTTTATATAAGTATTTACTCATTTTATTTTATGTATATTAAGATTAAAATCATATGTATATTCCGTATTACCTAATATATCTGTAATATCATTTCATTGATTATCTTCTTTAGGATTTGCATCTACATTCACATCAAAATCAAAAGGAATCAAATCATCTTTTGATCTAAACTCCAAATCATTTTTTTTAGAAACAATATCAAATTTATCTTTAAATCACTTTGCAAATTTAACAGGAACTAAATCTCCTTTTCCATTTTTAACAGAGATAGTTTCTAATAATTGGTTATCTAAAACTGTTTTTTCATGTTTCTTCAAAGTTTTTTTTGTAGCTTCGACAACTTTTTTAGTTTCCTTGTGTTTATCTTGAGCTACTTGATCTAATTCTTTTTGAACTTTTTTAACTTCATGTTGTGGTGCTTTTTTATTTACTTTATCAAATTCTTTTTGTTGTTTTTGATCTTTTTCTTTATTTAATTTTCTTAATTCAATAGTAGTCCAGCTCATTGCATCAGAAATATCAGTATTTTTTAAATTATTAACATCTTTAATTGTTTTTCATCTATATTTATTCTCAAAAATCCTAATAGCTTCAAATGTTTGTCATCCAGCTTTTCAATCATCCGTAATAGGAGCATATCATTTTTTTTCTAATAACTTATTCAAATTTGTTTGTAAAGATTTAACATTTTCTTTATTAAACTCTAAAAATTTTCTAAGTTCTTTAACTTTTTTATCATTATAAGATAATTTAGATTCAATATTTTTAATTCAAAGTTCAGGCAACTTATAAATCTTTTCTACCATTTTTATTTTTTATTAATTAAATATTTTTCAACACAACAATATAATAATTATATTTTATTTTCTGTCAAATT
>JALUWO010000406.1 GCA_027019405.1 Candidatus Altimarinota bacterium
TTATCATCATATTAACAGACAATTTGTCTTTTTAATAACCAAAATATTATTAAAAAGACAAATATATATCTATAATTATAGTATATTTTTGCAAATATCTAAATAACACCTACATAAAAGAGATAAATATATATCAATAAAATTTTGCAGAACCGAGTTAAAGATGCTATAATGTCCACTAATAAATAGTTATGCTCAGTTTTTTGAAATTATCCAAAAATTGAACACAGCTATTTTTAAATAGTTAGTTTATTTTTTGGAGTTGAAGATGAACACAAAATTTTTAGGAGGTATTATAGTTTGTTCGGTTGTTTTAAGTTTTTTTCTTAGCGGATGTGCTACATCTGGATTTGGCACAGCTCGTCATAATGGAAAATTATATTATTTTCCAGAAAATTGCAGTCAATTCAGATATTCATATTCTAATCCTGATGAACTGCATTGTGTAGGAGATAATGGTCAACTAACTGGAGTAGTATTACATCCGGCAGATGCTCAACAAATGGCAAATTATAAATATCAAAAGGAACAAGAACAAAAAGCTTGGGATAGTTTAAATCATTCGCTTGATAAGTTAAATTCTGATTTGCAAAAACAAAATGAATCACTAATGCAAATGATGCCAAAAAGATATGATGTTTATCATCATTATGGATATTAAAAAAAGGGAGAGAAATATGAAAGTATTAAAAATGGATTTATTTAGCCCAAGATGGGGACATGAAGATGAATACAAAATTACAATTAATGAAAATAATATTGAAATTAATATGAGTCAGCGAATAGCAAAATATAAATATATCGATGGTGAATTTAAAAATATTTCACATGAGAGTTTAGAAACCATAATGAGAAATGACAATATTTCTATACCAGAAAATCTCAATTATTTTTTCTTTGAACTAATTAAATCGATAATTGAGAATGAAATTATGGAGGAAGATTCACAATTGGAATTAAAAGAACTTGAAAATTGGATTAATTGTAATACAAAAGCATGTAAATTTCCAAATACAGATTATTGGAGAAGTAAAGCTTAAAGTATTATTGCCTTAAAAAGCATAACAAATCATTGGAGAGAAATATTTGACCCTGCGGCTCAAATATTTCTCAACTCAGTCGTTATTCGTTCCCGCTCCGCGGGAACGAATAACGCTGAGTTCAGCACTCCGTGCCTGCTCCGTTATGTCATTCT
>JALUWO010000407.1 GCA_027019405.1 Candidatus Altimarinota bacterium
TTTATATTCATTTTCTTTTTAAGCTCATTAGCGGGGAAGACACGCTAAATTTACACTCAAATTCTGTTAGTTGTGTTCTATCCATTTTTGCTATTATTTGCATTTTCTTTTCTCCTCATAATTATCTGCGTAAAATCTGCTGCAAGTTCCACAAGTTTCAGGATAGATTCCTTTTGGCAGTGGTTTGTTGATACAGCCGTCGCAAGCTTTATCACTTGTTGCTGTTGCTAAATCTTGCTCAAAATCATCATAGATCTTATCTACATCTTCTGAACTTGCTTGTACTCTTAATTTTGCTTCATTTCTTGTCATTAATTACTCCTTTATTGCTTTAAGTTGTTGTTTTAAGAACTCAACTACCTCTAGGTAGCCATTGTTACTCGCCCATTTTAATGCTAAGCTATTAACAGCTGTCACATCAGCACCTTTTTCTACTAAATATTTGACTACCTCTAGATGACCGTTTTCACTAGCCCATTTTAGTGCACAATTATTAGCAGCAGTTACATCAGCCCCTTTTTTTACTAAATATTTAACTACTCTTAAATGACCGTTTTCACTAGCCCATCTTAGTGCAAGGTTATTCTCAGCTTTTGCATCAGCCCCTTTTTTTACTAAATATTTAACTACTCTTAAATGACCGTTTGCACTAGCCCATCTTAGTGTATAATTATTAACAGCAGTTATATCCGCACCTTTTTCTACTAAATATTTGACTACCTCTAGATGACCCTTTTCACTAGCCCATCTTAACGCACAATCATTAACAGCTGTCACATCAGCACCTTTTTCTACTAAATATTTGACTACTTCTAGGTGATCATTTTCGCTCGCCCATTTTAGCGGGTAATTATTAGCAGCAGTTACATCAGCCCCTTTTTTTACTAAATATTTAACTACTTCTAGGTAGCCATTGTTACTAGCCCATTTTAGTGCATAATTATTAGCAGCTGTTATATCCGCCCCTTTTTTTACTAAATATTTAACTACTTCTAGATATCCATTTCTACTAGCCCATCTTAATGCATAATTGTCCTCAGCAGTCACATCAGCCCCTTTTTCTACTAAGTATTTAACTACTTCTAGGTAGCCATTTCTGCTAGCCCATTTTAGTGCATAATTATTAGCAGCAGTTACATCTTCATCAGCTATTGTTGTACGATAAAGCCTTTCTGTTTTAGATATACAGTCGTCT
>JALUWO010000408.1 GCA_027019405.1 Candidatus Altimarinota bacterium
TGTTTAACTATATTATAGTCAAATGTTAATGGCAAACTTGTAAAAGGTTTTCCAGCAAAAACCACAAGTCAAACTCTATCGTTTTTCAATTTAGACACAAAGTGTCTAATTATTTTTTTAGCAGCTTTTATTCTAGTAGGTTTTAAATCTTCAGCATTCATACTTTCAGATACATCCAATGTAAACACTATGTCTATTCAATTTTTTTTCACATCAGTATTTATATTTACTTTATTTGGATTTGCCAAAACCACTATAAATAATCATAAGATAATTGTAAGCAAAAATATTTTTCACCAAAACAAAAAGTTTCATTTACCAAAAACTTGTTCTATATCAGAAATAAATTTAAATTTTATTCACTGCTTTTTCTGCTTAAGATAATATAAATATATTACTAAGGGAATCAGTAATAACAGTGCAAAATACCATTTATTTAAAAATTCCATTTTCTATTTATTTAATACTAAATTTTTTAATTTTTCTAAAAATTCTTTTCTTAGTTCTATGTTATCTTCTATATTTTGTGCATATTCTTTGAAATAAATGCTTTTTAATAAATTTATAAATATTTCATCTAATTCTATTTTTTCCAATTCTATCAAAGTTAAAGTTTGTATATTGTCAAATCAAATATTAGATAAATATAATCTTAAAATTTTATCTATTTTATTATAAAACTCTTCTGAAGAATAGTTGTCTAAGTTATTTTCTAAATCTTGAATTAAAGTAGCATAATCAATGTTTTTTATTTTTGGTTTTTCTTGTACTTTTTGTTTGATTACTTGCTTAGTTTCTTTTTTAAATAAGATAAAATAAATTATCACAAAAAGAACTATAAATATCAACGAATAAATTAAATTTATACAATTTCAAAGTAATAAATCTTTGATATCATAAATATCAGTCATAATTTTATTTTTATAGTTTAAATTTTCCATCCCCGGGGACAAAGATTCGTTATCTATCGTAACTTAAAAAGAACTTATAAAGTCATTTGTAAATATCTAAACTATTATCCAGATACAAATATCAAATATTATTTTTTATTAAATTTTGTTTTAAGTTTTCAATTTTATATTGTCTTAATTCTCTATATTTCTGTATTTTTTCTTTACTAATCAAAGATAAATCAATAAAACTTGAACCATTAGATAAACTTATATCTTCATTTAAACTAATTAAATTATTTT
>JALUWO010000409.1 GCA_027019405.1 Candidatus Altimarinota bacterium
AAACATCAATAAATGATATAAGAGACAGATTTGAAAGGCTTAAAGAAGAAAATAAAGCTCAGGAAATAACTCATAAAAAGATTAAAAATTTTGATGAATTTAAAGAAAAATTTGGTAAATATTTTGACGGATACACAGATAGTGAATTAGAAAAGTTATATAATAATATTTATGAAGAAGATAAAAAAAATAAGGAATTAAATGATAATTTAATAACTGCAAAAAATAATTTATCAATTAATGAAAAGAAACTTAATGATATTGTAGAACAATTAGACGAAGATAGAGATGGCACAAATCGTATTAAGCCAGATAAAGAATTTTATAAAAAACTAACAAGAGAAAATATTGAACTTGCTAATAAACATAAAAAAGATTTTAACGAAGTATATGAGGCAATAGAGAAAAATAAAACATTTACAAAAAAACAAAAAGAAAAATTACAAGAAAAGTCAGTTGATGCATACACAAAAGAATTAAGAAAATTAAAACAAGATTTTGATAATAAAGTTGCAGAAGAAATACACAAAAAAAGGAATGATTTAATTACACAAGAAGAACAATTATCTTATCAAAATGAACAAATTAAAAAATATATAAAAAATTTAGAAAACCAATTAAAAGATTTAGAAAAAAATAAAATAAGTGATAGTACAGAAAAGATAAAAAAACAATTATATGCAGACTTGAGAACCAGAGCTATACAAGAACATTTTATTGAAAAGTTTACAAATAAATATACTAAGTTAAAAGTAGAAAATGGCGAAATTAAATACGAAAAAACATTTGAGGAACAACGAAATGCAAATGCAATGCATGGTGACGAAAACCCCCGAGCTGGTTCTCAATTTAATACTGCAAGTGAAACAAGTGGAGAAATTGATAAACCAACAAGAGAAGCTTCACAGCAATTAAAAGTTGTAAAAGAACTAACTGACAAATACAACAAAAAAATGCCAAAAGGCAAAACTACAAAAACAAAAAAAGGTAACAAATATACTAATTATTCAGAAGATGATGCAAAACAAGCTATACACAATATAGAAGATTATATGAAGGAAACAGGAAAAAAACTAAGTGATTTTGAAGATAATCCAACATTAAAAGAAATACAAAATAAATTTAATATTACAGAAGATGGTGTAGTTTTAAACGATGGATTAGAGCAAAAAGATTTTAACAATATTGTTAA
>JALUWO010000410.1 GCA_027019405.1 Candidatus Altimarinota bacterium
AGATAAAAAAAGACTTTCAACTTTAAAAAACTGATTATCATTATGAGAAAAGGATAAATATCATTCTCTTATGGCAAATGAAGATTTATTAAAATATAAAGGTAAAAATCCTGTTGCTTTTCATGATGTATTCTGAACTGATCCTATTGATACTGAAATGTTATCAGATTTGGATAATAAAGAATTAAGAAAATATATGGAAGATAAACTTAAAAATATATGAAGCCAGAATGCAAATGAATTAGAAAGAAAATGAGTAGAAAAATACAGCAAATTTAAAGAAGATTTAATTATGAATGAATGAGGATGATTTAAATATGGTTTTTTTTCCAGAAAATTGTTATCAAGATTTTATGATATATTTTGAGTATTTATTTTTTGAATTAAATTATTTACAGATTTATTACATTATGTTGCGAATGTAAATAAATGAGATAATTTTATAAAAATAGGACTAACCTTTTTCCCTGCAATATTTGTATTATTAGCATATACAAATAGTACACTAAATTTATTAATAGATACAAATTTAGATAAATTTATAAATTTGAATTATCCTTTTATACCAATTCAAGTGCCAACTATATTATTAAAATTCTTATTTATTGTTTTTATTGTTTTATGGTTTGTTTTATCATTATTAATTGTTTTAAATCTATTCTTTGGAAAGGCTCCTAAATTAATGATGTCTGTAATAACACAAGATAGAGAGAGTAGTAAAATATTTTTTTCTATGTTTAGTCAAATATGATATTTAATAATTTTATATTTTTTATTTTCATATTTTGTGAGTATATAATTAACTTTTCTTTTTTAAAAAACAGTTAGAATAAAGCTATTCTAACTGTTTTTTAAAAATCTCCCATTTTTCTTTTCATTTTTTTCTTATTTGAATGAAAATAATAGCTAGAGTATATTTATATATTGAAATATTTTTTTTATTAAATTTCATTTAAAATAAAAAAGCACTATGCTAATTTTAAACATTTTTTTGACAGATAATGAAATAAAAAAATGAAAATACATTAAATATATTTTAAAATATATCATTTACAATATTACTTTAAAATGTCAAGTCCACGGGAAAAAATCGTCCAAATATATTTTTTCATATTTAGGATTTGTCCTATTAAAAAAAATCCCCTAAAAAAATTTTTTCAAAAAAATAATCCATCATCATCAGGGTGGCGG
>JALUWO010000411.1 GCA_027019405.1 Candidatus Altimarinota bacterium
TAAAATAAAAAACATTTTCACTAAACCAAAATCTAAAGAATTAAAAAAAGAAGCACTAATAATTTTACCGTGCAAATGTAGATGTAAAAAATCAATATCAACAGGAGGAAAAGGAACATCAACAAAATTATAAAAAGGAACATTAAAAATACTATTAATACCAAAATCTATATGATTAAACATAGAAGATAAAGCATTCTCACTTTTTTGAGAAAAACCATTATATAAACCAATAACAGAAGATGAAGATAAATTACTATCAGAAGAAGAAGAATTATTATCTTTAAAAATGGCTTTAGCATTAGACAAAGCAGTTTTAACAGTAGTTTTATTAAAAGTACCGGATAAAGATTTAGAAATTTTATTAGTATTATCAGCAATATTTTTTGTATTAGAAGAAGTAGAAGCAGTATTACTAACAATAGAAGATAATTTATTAGTAGTAGCACCCATAAGATTAATTAAAGTATTTAAATTATGATTAACTTTAATAGTATTATAAAAAAGTTTAGACATATCAGAATGATTATTATTTGAAAGTTGTTTAATTTGTCCTAAAAGAGGTGAAATATTAGAAGTATCATTTTTATCAACAGTATTATTAGGAGAAGTAAAATTATTATCAAAATTTGAAATATTTTCATCAACACTATGAATTTGAGGAACAATAGAAGAATTAAAATCAGGCTTAGAAATATTGTTATCTTTTTTATTTGATTTATAATAACCAAATACAAAATTACAATCACCATATTGTTTACAAACACCATATCCTTGTGCATTATGATCTATATAATACATACAACCAGAATTTGTTTTAAAAATAGCTTGAAAAGGAAAACCATTAATAACTAAAGAATAAGAAACATTATTACAAACAGTACCAGCAGAAGAATTATTATCAGAATAAAGATAATAATTAGGACAACCAAGAGTAGAAATATTAGAATAAGCAGATAAATCTTTTAAAGAATATAATTTAACATTTGTAAAGTGATTTGAATTAACATAATCCAATGCTGCGGAAGTTGTATTAAAAGATTTTAAAAAAGGTAATTTACCCATAGTAACAGGAGGTTTAAATTTACAAACATCAACACATTCACCAGAAGAATTCCGAACTTGACCAGTAGAACAAGGAGAAACACATTTACCATTAACAGGATTAAAACCTTTAGCACAAACAAGGCG
>JALUWO010000412.1 GCA_027019405.1 Candidatus Altimarinota bacterium
TATATAAATTATAATAATCTCAATAAAATAAACTTATTTTTAAGTCCAACCCTAATAAAGCAAAGAATAATATAACTGAAAAGAAAATAACCATAATTATAAATTCAATTAACATTGTTTTATTTTTTAGTATATAAATATCTTTTTGTAAAGAGATTTTTTATTTTCAATTAATTATTAATAAAATTTTGCCAATTCTTATGCAACTTAAAATTATGTTTTAAATCTCAAAACTTATCTTTATAAATATTAAAACATCTACCATAAGCCATTTTTTGTAAGACTCATTCTGGTTCTATATCTATAATATCAATACATAAAGGTTTTTTTTTACTTTTTATATTATTTCAAATTCTATTGATAGCTTGTGTAATATTCGCTCTACTATCATAATCTGCATCTTTACTTGCTGACAATGGTCTCATTAAAACCATAGTATCAAAGTAAGGTCAATCAAATCATTTTCAAAGTAAACTAAATGTAGCTAATAAAACTTTAGGTCTAAAATCTTTTCCATTAGCTCTATCAATTCAAGCTTGTTGAAATTTATTTAAAATTTCTTGTCTCTTTTTTGTAGAAGTTTTTCAATCTATTACATAAGCAATAGGTTCTCACATACTATCATAACTATTATTAACAAGTCTTGCTATTTCGTGTAAATGATTAACAAAATGTCAAATTCAAATAACAAGTCTATCTTTCTCAACTGCTTGTAAAATTAAATCTTTGATTTTATTATTTCTTTTACTATCATTAAATAAATTTCTTACTCACTCTACAAAATCTAAAGTATCTCTTCCTCTTTTCTTTTTAATAAATCAATAAACTTCATTAGTATGATAAACATAAGGATATATTTCTATTGGTAAAACTAAACTTCCTACATCCTTACTGTATATTTGAGTTGCAATAGTTCAAATATATCTATCTAACAATCCAATATTTCAATCTTTTCTTTGTCTTGTAGCAGTAAATCAAAAAATTTTCTTAAAATTTAATGCTTCAAAAACTTTTATGAATTGTGGTGCTGATGCTGAATGTGCTTCATCAACAACAACTAAATCATACTTACTTAATTCATCTTTAACTATTGCAAGTTTTTCAGGATTTTTTTCACTTACAACAGAATAAAGAGTATTTATCATAGCAACTCACAATTTAGTATTTCATATTTTTTCTCAACCTCTAAAACTTTTTATTCATTTATAAAATTTTACTTCTTTTTTTATATCTACATCAAAAAAGTTTGGAATAGCATTGGTTCTAAACTGTTCAAAAATCATAGTTTTATCAACTATAATTAAAGTTCTAAGTCAACTTCTTCTTGCTAACTCTAACATAGTAACAGTTTTTCAACTTCTTGGTGGAGCTATTATAAAAGCTCAATATACATTTTCATTATATTCTGGAAAATATTTATTTAATAACTCTAAAATTTTTGATTTGTCAAGTGATAAATCAACTTTAGGAGATATTTCACTTGAAAAAAAATCAGAAGTTAAATTATTTTGTGTAGTATTTTCAACATCATTTAAAAGTTTTTCTTGGTGTTCTTTTAAAGGCATTAAGTTTACATCTCAAATATAATTATAAGGTTCAATTTTATTGTCTTCTTTCCACTGTATTTCTAAATTATATCAATATTCTTCTGCTAGTAAAGAAAAATATACACTTCAAACATAGTGAAAATTACTTTTTGGTATCCAAATTTTTGAGTTAATAACTTTTATCAACTCAAAAACTTTTTTTTCAGTAGAAAATCACTGTCTATCAATATCTTGATAGTACTTTTTGTTTGGAATACTTATCAAATTATTCCAAATTCAATAAAGAACTCTATTCTCATCATTAATATTATTAATGGTAGCTAAATCAATTCATTCTATTAGAAAACCTCAATAATAATCTTTAAGAGTAATTTTTTTCATTTTATTTTAATCAATAAATAATAAAAATAACAGCAACAACAAAAATAATAATGGATGAAATATTAGCAAATAACCTGCTAATAATAAAAGTAATGTTCACACTATTCCAATTTCTTGAGCTATTAGAAATCAAATTGCTAATAGTATTCAATATAAAATCCGTACTAATATAGTCATTTTATTTTTATATACATATAAATATATATATTATAGTTTTATTTAAAAAATAGTCAATAGATTTTTTAAGTTTTATTAAATAAAAAACACTATATTAAATATAGTGTTTTTAGTAGTTATAATACTAAATTTGACCTGATAAATCTCATAAAGATTTTTTTGATATTTTTATATTATTAGTTTTATATATTTTGTCTTTTTTATCTGTAATATTTCACTTTATTTGTATACTTCTTAAATCTATATCAGATTTTTCTGATGGTAGATAAAATCATTTTTCTTCAAATAATTTTTTAACATTAATTTTATTTCATCATATATGCTCTTTATAAACTTCTTGCACAATTTTATTTAAATCAGAATAACTTAATACTTTTTCATTATATTTTTTTACTATTTCTTCAATAAAATAAATTAAATACATACTATCATATAATCTATATAAAATATAGATAAATCAAATATGTTTTCTAACTGCATTTTGAAAATTTTCCACTCTAGTAAACTTTTCTTTTCCATTCTTTTTAAATATACTAACAATATAATCATACATTTTATTTGCACTTCTAACATAGTGCGGACTCATAACTCATTCAGTTTGGTCTATAAAATCAGAAAAAATACCTGCCTCTAAATTATAATCAATAGTTTCAAGAATTTTAATATATTCTCATTTATATGAATGAGTTAAAATAATGTCATTTTCAAATCAAGGAACTCTTTTTTCTAATAATCTATATATAATACTTAAATTTTTAGATTTATTCTTTTTACTTATTTTATACACATTAACTTTTTTAACAAACTTTATTTTATCAGAAAAGTCTTTAGAAGGATTAATTTTATCAGAAAATATTACAATATCAGACTTAAAATCCCATTTTGTATTATCTTCTTTTCTTTTATCATCAATAAATCAAATCAATTCATTAACTAATTCACTTGTATTATTATCTACTTCACTAATCAAAATATCAATTCTTAAAAGATTATTATAATTAGCAATATCTCAAATCTTTTTATAAATTTGATTTATTGTTTTTACTTTATAATACAGTTCAGTTATATGTTCCTTTACTTGTTTTTCTTTTGTAATATTATATAAATTAAATTCTTTATTTCATTTTATTAATTCTTGATTTACTATTTTTTGTAAATATCTAACAACAGAATAAATGTAAGGTAAATATTCTTTTTCATAGTTTTTAATTATATCTTTTGTGAAGTTTAAAGCATAAGTTTTTTCTTTAGTCCATTCTAATAATTTACTCCACTCTTTTTTTTCTTCTCAAATTTGAAGTTGATATGGTTCAACAATTCTAGTATTAAATTCCCTTACCACAGAATTATATAAAATTGAACTTTCATAACTATCTGGATTTAATCAACTAACAATTAAATTATTAAAATCGATTATTAGTCTAGTCTTTAAATTATAAGAATTAGAGTTTCATACTTTTACTTCAACTATAAAAAAAGGATTAGACATATCATTAAATGCTTCCCATACTTGTGGACTTGCTCAAGATAGGTATAATTCTCACTTTTTAGGATTTCAATATCTTTTTACTTCAACATCTACTTTTTCTCCTGAAAAAAGAGTTTCACCTCAAATAGTAATATTATCTCCCATTTCCACAGTTATTAAATCTCATACTTTTATAGCCATTTTAATAATTATTAAATTATAAATAAATACTTTTATCACACTTTTCATATAAGAATATTTCACAAATATTCAATACTTTTTTATTTTTATTTTAAAATCTTATAATTATAAAGTGTATATTCATATTATATACATAGTTTATTATTTGTCAAGTATTTTATTTTTTAAATTCTCACAATTTATATAAAATTATGAAAAGATATGCAGGAATAATAATTACATATAATAAAAATTGCATTATTACTCATACATTTTGAAAACTAGACCAATTATATTAAAAATAAACTATTCAAAATAAAATAAATAATAAACTTAAATAAAGTGATACCTTTCATTGTTTATTTAATTGCATTTTTAAGTTATTTTCATTACAAACTAAATTTCTTTATTAATTAATTGTTTAATTTCTTCAATATTTTTTTCAAGAAATTGGTTTTTTCAGAAAAATTTATCTTTTGAAAATTTCTTTGCTAATGATAATGTATAAGTTATTTCAGCTTTTAAAGTGTTTTTTTCACTCTCCTCATATAATCACACTTTTCAAGGATTTCTTAATAAAAGAATAACTTCATTTATATACTTATTAACTATACTATACTTATTATTAGGTTTTATAAATTTTAAAATTTTATCTTTTTGTATTTGTTGTATTTGCTTAATTATATTTCAATAATCTTTATAAATTTGTCCTCTTTTTATCACTAAATAATTCCGTACTTGTCAATATATATCACTCATATATTTTTGTTGTTGTTCTGTTAAATATGATTTAATTTTATATCACCAAAAGATTCACTGTTTTAAATACAAATCTAATGCTTTAGTTGTTTTAAGAATAGTTGTCTTTTTGTTTGCTTTTATAATATCTTTAAACATTTCTAATACATTAAATGCTTCAGTCCATTCTTCCTTTTCGTATTGTTTTGTATTAAATTGTATTTTAACTAACTTTTCTAAATTCTTAATGATAATTTGATTGTCAATATTATTCATTTTTCTTAAATATTATAAACTAAATAATTCATAAATCTGTTATATACTCTTCTATTTGCATTGCCTCTTCATCCGTTATATAATAACCTGCTCAATAATATTCTTTAAATTTTTGAATATCAAGTTTTTTTATTGACATTCTACCTAATAAAAATCTTACTTCATTATCAAATTTGATTTTTATATTTGGATTTTCAAGTTCAAGTTTATTTTCTCTCATAATAACTAAAAGAGCATATAAAGCACTAGATTTCTTATTTAGATAATAAAGTTTTACTGAATTATCAGACATTCTTCTAATTCAGTGATTTTCTAACTCTTCAGCAAATTTATGTAAATTTCATTCTTTTAAAAAGTTATATAATTTACCTCTTATAGCCTCATCATTTAAAAATAATACATCAAAATAAGCCATAGCTTTTCATAAGCTCTTAAAGAAAAATATTCTTGTATTTACTATTCAATAAATTCATCTTGCTATAAGTCAAAGTTTTTCTAATGGAGAAAAACTACTGGTATCATAAATCCTTTGTATCATACTAAAACTATCATCTGAATGAGAAGTTGTATAAACAGGAAGTCAAAAACTAATAGCTCTTAAAAATATATCAAATTCTAATGGATTTTTAATTTCTCAAATTAAAAGATATTCAGGGTTTGTTCTTAATGCCTTATCAGCCAAATTCTGAAATTCTTTTAAATTACTTCATTTTACTAATTCTACTTTAGAAGTTGCTATTTTATCTAATACTGATAAAAGTGTTTTATAAATTCACTTTAATGATGGAAACTTGCTCTCCATCCATTTAGAAAGAGTATTTATATTTCAATGAGTTAAAACATCGTGTTGTAAAAACTGAATATTTTTACTTTTATGATAATATTCAATTGGATTTTCTATACCATAAACAACTTTTTTATTCTCTTTTTCAATAAACTCAAGCATTTTATAATAATTATCTCTTTTAAGATTTTCTATAAAATACTCTTTATCATCAATATCTAAATTAGCATTATA
Source organism: Candidatus Altimarinota bacterium (assembly GCA_027019405.1). Lineage (GTDB taxonomy): Bacteria > Patescibacteriota > Gracilibacteria > BD1-5 > UBA6164 > JALUWO01. Next base: position 5,786 of record JALUWO010000412.1, read on the forward strand.
AAACTCTTCTACCTTATCTTCACTTAATTTTATTCATTTCTTTTGTAAAATATATTGTTGTAAAAGTTCTTTCTTATATTTATCAGAAGTATATTGATTTATAAAATCAAAAAAACTCACAAGTAAAGTAGTTTTTCAACTACCTGTAGGTCAAGAAACTATTACAGAATTATTATAAAGAAAACTTTCAGCAAAAAATTTTATTAAATATGGGTCTTTAAGAAAACTATTTAAAGGTCTTGGACTTGATAATCATCTAAAATTCATATATTCTCAATCTATACTTTCTCAATAAGTTCATCTAAAACCCTTAAGTTTTCAATCACTTTCCTTTAAATATACTGCAAAATATTCAGTGTATAATGGAATATTCAAATCAACTCAACTTTCTTCATTTATATGATTAACAAGTCTATAAATATCTTTAGATGGTATTTCGGGTTGTATATCTGCAACTTTTTTTGTATCTGAAAAATCTTTTGCAATAATATGGTCTTTATAAATATAGACATCAACATAATTATTAGTTTTAAAAAACTGTTTTAGTTCTCATAATGATTTAATAACTTGCATATTTATTATAAATTTAATATTAAATAAAAAACTCATACTAAGTATGAGTATAAAGATTTATGTTTTTTTTTCAAGAACTTTAATAATTAATTTAAAAAACATCCTTTATTATTCATAAATCAATAGGTACAGGTCATCAACTACTTCTTTGCAACAGATATTCTCAATAAAACTTTTTTAAACTTTCTTTATTAATTCTTAAACTTTGTCATCAACCACTATATCAATGTGATTTAGTCCACCATCAATATCAACTATAACTAAATATAATAGGTTCTGATTGATAATCTTGTCTTTTATAAATAAAGAAATCTCAAACTTCTAAATTTAACATTTTTTATATTACTTAATAAATAAAGTGTTCTTATTATATATTTATTTAACTTTTTATCAAGACATTTTAAAATACCTTATAATTTAATTTTTTTCATTTTAAAAGATATTTTAATAATCAGTATAATCAGTCAATTCTTTAAAAAACCATACTACATCATTAAATATTCATTTAATTCAATGATATAAAAATCTTATAATCATTACAACTATTGCAATTATAAGTGCTATTAAAAATATTACTCACAAAATTATAAAAGCTCATATAACAGATACTACAACTATTCAAGCAATAATTGTAAATACTGCTATTACTAATACATATAAAACTATAGTTTTCAAAACTTCAATAGTTCTATCCCACCAAGTGAATCTATTTTCTATTTCTTCTAAATTTAACATTTTTTATATTAATTAATAAATAAAGTGTTTTTATTATATATTTATTACAATTTTTATCAATACATTTTAAAATATCTTATAATTTAATCTTTTTCATTTTAAATGATATTTTAAAATCATCATTATCAAGAAAATTCTTAGGTTTTTCTTCTTTAGTTTTTTTATTTCTAATGATATTTTCTATTGTA
>JALUWO010000413.1 GCA_027019405.1 Candidatus Altimarinota bacterium
AAAAAAAATGGTAAAAATAGAATTAGAACTAACAGATCAAGAATACGAGAATTTATTAAAATGATTAAATATGGCTACTTATGTTTATAGTACATTAACTGATTTTGTTGATGATAAATATCGTGAAAAATTAGATTGAATAGATAAATTGATAGATAAATTATTAGAATTTACAGATAATGAGTTAATGAAAAAATATTTTAAATTAGATTTTAATATAGACGATGAAAAAAAGTATAAAAATGTATTTGATAAACGAGAAGTTTTAAATGATTTAAATGAATATGATAAATATACTGTTTGGGATGAAACCTGAATAGATTTAAATGAACCAGAAAATTATGAATTTGATGAAAACAAAGAAATAGAAAAAGAATTGTTAATAAAAAACCTTTTAAATAAATAAGTTTGATTATGCCAAAATTTAATGACCTAGATTTAAAAAATTGGAAAGAAATAGATTTGAATATGGATAGCTTGTGGGTAATCCCTGAAAGGAAAAAATGATGAAAACATAGCAATTTTTATCATTGAAATTTTATTCCTCAAATTCCAGAGCATTTTATTAAGAGATATACTAAAAAATGCTGATGTGTGTTTGACCCATTTTTATGAAGTGCAACAACAGCTATTGAGACTGAAAGCTTGGGGAGGAATATTGTTTGAGTTGATATTCAAGAAGATTTAATTAAAAGAGCAAATGAGTTAATTTGAGATAGTATAAAAAAATATTTTTTAGTTTGAGATAGTGGAGATATAAAAACTAGAAATATTATAAAATGATATTTAGAAACTCAACAAGTAGAAGGCTTTGATTTAGCTATTTTACATCCACCTTATGCTGATATAATCAAATTTTCAGGTGAAAAAGAAGATTTATCAAATTGTAAAACTATTGATGAATTTTTAGATTGATTTGAAAAAGTATTGAAAAATACTTATAATTTGTTAAAAGGATGATGATATTGTGTAATTGTGATTTGAGATAAATATCAAAATAGTGAATGGATACCACTTGGTTTCAAATGTATGGAAAGATGACAAAAAATTTGATTTAAACTAAAAAGTATTATAGTTAAAAATATGGAATGAAATAGATGAAAATATTTTAAAACTTTATTTAAACCAATAGAAAAAGAAGAAATAGAAGTTCCAAAAGAAATAAAACTTTTGACAGAAAAAAGATGGGAAGCTAAAGAAAACAAAGATTTTGCAACTGCTGATAAGCTTAGAGATGAACTTTTACAAAAATGATGGAAAGTATTGGATAAAAAAGAAGGGTATTAATTAATAAGCTAATAAGTAAGAAAATAGTTAAATTACTTGAAATTATTAATTATTTGTTTAATAGTTGTCATATTATATAGCATATAAGTTTAATAAAATATGAAAAATATAAAAGAACAAAGACTTTTCCCTTTGCTAAAATGGGCTTGATGAAAAGAACAAGAATTAAAATATATTCATCCTGCAATGTCTAAAAAATTTGATAATTATTATGAGCCTTTTATTTGATGAGGGGCTGTTTATTTTTCTATAAATGCTAAAAAATATTTTATTAATGATAAATCAGAAGAATTAATTTGATTATATAAAATAATTGTATCAAAAGATAGGAAAGAATTTTTTAATGTTTTAGATGATATTATTCATAATTGGAAGGTTTTGTGAAAAGTTTTAGAAAATAATAAAGATTTCTTTTTAAAACTTTATAAAAAATATTCTAAATCAAAAATAGATGAAAATGAATTAAAAGATAGAATTTATGAATTTATATTAAAAAATGTAGATGAATTTAATTGAATGTTTGAGAAAAAATTTAATCATAATATTAAACATTTTATTGATGAATTATTAATAAATTTGATTAGAAAAATAAAAAGAATGAAAGTTCTTGAAAAACAAAAATGAAAATTACCTGAAAAAGATATTTTAGATAATATAGAAACAGCTTTAAAAAGTGCTTTTTATATGCATTTTAGATATTTATATAATAATAAAGAAAAGTATAATTTAAAACATTCTTTTATAATAGCAATATTTTTATTTATTAGAAATTATGCTTATAGTTGAATGTTTAGATATAATAAGGCTTGAGATTTTAATGTTCCTTATGGTTGAATTTGATATAATAACAAAAATTTTAAAAAGAAAATTGAATATTTAAAAAGTGAGGAATTAAAAAAGCATTTAGAAAAAACAAAAATTGAAAATTTGGATTTTGAAGATTTTTTCAGAAAAAATGAACCTAAAAAAGATGATTTTATTTTTCTTGATCCTCCATATGATAGTGAATTTTCTACATATGACAAAAATACTTTTGATAGAGAAGATCAAAAAAGACTTGCAAGTTATCTTATAAATGAATGTAAAGCAAAGTGGATGATGGTTATCAAAAATACAGATTTTATTTTTGATTTGTATAATAAAAAAGGCTTAAATATTCAAACTTTTGATAAAAAATATCTTGTAAGTTTTATGAATAGAAATGATAAAGATGTTAAACATTTATTAATAACTAATTATTAGAAATGAAAACTAATTATGATATAAGAAAGTTTAATTTTATATTATCAAAGATAGAAGAATATAAAGATAAATATAATTTATCTAATTCACAAAATGGTTTTTATATATTTGTTTTAGATAAGTTTTTTTCTAATTATGAGTATGAAATATCAGAAAATATAACAGATTCAAATTTTTTTGATGAAGATTTAATGGAGTGAAAAAAATGATGAAGGGATCATTGAATAGATGTTATTTTAGAAAAAAGAAATAAAAATAAAATTATATATAAATTTTTAAATTTTAAATTTACTGAAAAATTTAATGTTGCCCAAAAAAATTTTAAATGATCTGAACTAGATAAAATTAACACTTTTTTATCAAGAGTGAAAAAAATAGATAAAACTATATTAAATGAAGATATAAATGAGAACTTAAAAAATTTTATCTTAGATATTTTTGATAAACTAAACAATAAAAAGTTTGATATAGAATTTGAAGTAGTTTTAGTATCAAATTATTATAATTGATTAACTTTAGAAGATAAAAAGAGATTTAATAATTTGTTTGAAGAAGAAAATAAAGAAGAAATTACATTAAATAAAATAATAGAATATGAGTTAACTGATTATAATAAAATAAATGCAAATATAAGAATACATTCAAATGATTTTATAGAATTAAGTCAATGAAATTCTATAAGAAGTGTTATTACAAAATTAGATGCAAATGAATTATTAAGAATTTGTATGAATTCTTCAGAAATAAGAAAGGATACTCAAATAGATGATTTTTCTGAATTATTAAAATATAGTTTAGAAAAAAATATTTTTGAAGAAAATGTAAGAATATACTTAAATGAAAATAGAAAAAATGAAATAAATAATAAAATAATAAAAACAGCTATTTCAGAAGAAGACAAGTGAAATTTTTTTTATTTTAACAATTGAGTTACTATTGTTTGTAATAATTATTCCTGTCCTAAGAATAAAAAAAATACTAAATCTCCTAAAGATACATGATGGTCAACTTTAGAATTAGAACAAATACAAGTTGTAAATTGACAGCAAACTATTTATTCTTTATTTGAAGCATTAAAGCAAGAGAAAAATAATAACTTAGATGTAAATGTATTATGTAGATTTTATGAAGTAAAAGATAAAAATATTAGAGAAAAGATTGCAGAATATACAAATAGACAAAATTCTATAAAAACTAGGGACTTAAGGTCTGTAGATGATATTCAAACGATTATTCAAAAAGAATTAAACTCAAAATATAATATATTATATGAAAGAAAAAAGAATGAGTTTTATAAAGAAAAAGAATTAGAAAAAATAGATTCAGAAAAAGCATGACAAATAATATTAAGTTTTTTTCTTGAAAATCCTACTGAAGCAAAAAATAAAAAAAGTATTATTTTTTGAGAACAATATGAAAATATATTTTGATGAGATTATTGATATAAAGAAATATATATATGAAATGAAATTTATAAATTTATTATTGAAAATAGAAAAAATATAGTAAAAGAACTGAATAAAAATTTTAAAAATTGAAAAATTAATAATTTAGAATTTGAAAAAGCAAGTTATATAAAACATTGTGATTTATTTTTATTATATGTTATAAAAAAGATTTTAGATAAGGAAAAAATTGAAATAAAAGAGGAAAATTTAGAAATAATTAAATGAAAGTATAATGAAGCAGTAAAAATAGTAGAGCAAATGGTAAATGAAGAATTTTTTGATAAAGAAGGAAATCAAATAAAATTTTTACTATATTGACCATTTTTTAAAAATAAATCTTCTATTGATAGATTTAGTGAAGTTTTTTATTCTAATAAAGATTAATAAAAATGAATATACCAACTAAAAAAGATATTATAAAATGAATTGTTAGATCTTCTGTTGAAGCTTTTGCAGAGTGATTTAAAGCAAGGCATGAATGAGAAGTTGATAATTCAAATGGGACTATTAATATGAAAATTCATAATGTTTTTATTGAGAAACTTTGACCAGATATTCAGTATTATTCTGCACTTGTAAGATCTCTTGATAGCTCTTTATGAAATATGCTTGAAAAAATGGCTATAAATATAGCTAGACATTTTTATAATGTAAAAAATCAAGTTGAATGAGAAATATATCAAGAACAAGTTAGAGTTATTGCTGATTTACTTGAAAGTTATAAAGATAGAAATAATTGAAATAAACCAAAAATAGAAGATTATGAAAAGATAAGACAAGCTAAAGTATGAGAAGCACATCATAAAATTCATATTAGTGACTATTATTTATATGATGAAGAAACAGATATTCATTATTTAGTTGAATTAAAAATTTGATGAGATTTAGATAATAAAAAAGCTAGAAGTGAAAAAGAGGCAATCTTTGAACAATATGCTATATTATCAAATAATTTATGAGATAATGCAAAAATAGAATGTAAATTTGCAACAGCTTATAATAGGTTTTGAGAATGAAATGAATGGAAACAAGAAAGAGTAAAACAATTTTTTTCAAATGATGAATTATTAATTGGTTCAGAGTTTTGGAATTTTATTTGTAAAGATGAAAATTGATTTAATATTGTTATTGAAGCTTATGAAGAAAGTGCAGTAATTATTAGAGAAGCTTTAGAAAGTATAAAACAAACTTATTTAGGTAATTAATATAAAATATGTCTAAAATAAAATTAGTTCACTGAGATTCATTAGAATTAATAAAAAAAATTCCTGATAATTCAGTGGATTTAATTTTGACTGATCCTCCTTATAATATAGCAAAATATTCTACTGGAAATATAAAATTTAATTGGAGAGAAGATATAAATAATGATTTAGCTGAATGGGATTTAAAGGAATTAAATCCTTTTGATTTAGTTAAAGAATATAAAAGAATTTTAAAGCCAACTTGAAATATTTTTATATTTACAAGTTATAATTTGATTTGAAAATTTCATGAAGCTTTTGATCCAGAATTTGATACTTTTCAATTTATGGTATGGCATAAACTAAATCCTGTTCCTAATTTTTTTAAAAAATGATTTTGTAATAGTTGTGAACTAATTGTAGTTTGTTGGAATAAATGACATAAATGGAATTTTAAAACTCAAAAAGAGATGCATAATTTTATTGAAAGTTGAATTTGTATGTGAAAAGAAAGAATAAAAGATAAAAATTGAAAAACACTACATCCTACTCAAAAACCAGTAAAAATTTTAAAACATTTAATTGAAATTTCAACAGATAAATGAGATATAGTTTTTGATCCTTTTATGTGAGTGTGAAGTGTATGAGAAGCTTGTAAACAATTAGATAGACAATTTATTTGAATAGAATTAGAAAAAAAGTATTTTGAAGTTTGTGAAAAAAGATTGTTATAATTTTAATCTTTTATAAATGTTACTTATAGTATGTAGATAATATTATATTTTCATGTAAATTAGATTAGTTTATTGCTAATCTTTTTTTATGAACTACATCTGATCCAAAAAATCACTTTTAGATTTTCTTTATAATTCTATTACTTCTGTTGTAAAAAGAAAAGACTTTGTTTTTTCTGATCTTTTTGCTTGAACTTGAATTGTTTGAAGCTTTTTTAAACAAAAATGAAACCAAATTATAGCAAATGATATTCAATATTATAGTTTTGTTCTAAATAGAAATTATATTTGAAATCATAAACCTATTTATTTTTATTGATTAGAATCTGAAATTAAAAATTTATCAAACTTTTCTAAGTGGGAAGATAGAGTTAAAGTAATTTTAGAATATTTAAATAATCTAGACTGAAAAAAAGGTTTTATTTATAAAAATTACGCACCAGGTGGAAGTAAATGAAATGAGTTTGAAAGAATGTACTTTACAGACGAAAATGCTAAAAAATGTGATGCTATAAGAATGAAGATTGAAGAGTGGGAAAAGGCAAAATTAATTACTGAAAATGAATATTATTTTTTACTTGCTAGCTTACTTGAAAGTATTGATAAAGTTGCAAATACAGCCTCTGTATATGGTGCATTTTTGAAAAAATTTAAAAAATCTGCTTTGAAACCTTTAGTTTTAGAACTAGCTGAATTTTATTTAAATGATAAAGAACATCAAGTTTTCAATGAAGATATAAATAAGTTAATTTTAAACACATCGCATGATGTAGTATATCTTGATCCACCATATAATCATAGACAATATAGTGGAAATTATCACTTACTTGAAACTATTGTAAAATATGATAATCCTCAAATTACTTGAAAAACTTGAATGAGAGTTGATCCAGAAAAAAAATCTTTGTTTTGTTCAAGAGCAGAAGTAAAAAAATCTTTTAAATTTTTGATGGATAACATAAAAGCAAACTATGTATTTTTAAGTTACAATGATGAATGACTAATGAGCTTAGATGATATAAAAGAAATTATGTCTTCAAGGTGAGAATATGGAGTTTTTAGAAAAGAATATAGAAGATTTAAAGCTGATAGAGATGAAAATAGAAATCATAAAAAAGATAGTGTGATAGAATATTTACATTATGTAAAGCTTCAATAGATTTTTAAATTTTTTTCTTCAATCACTTATTGAATTTAAACTTTAAATCTTTAAAAAGAATAGACTTATATTTAATATTAAGATAGATAAATTGAATGTTGTTTGATTTAATTGAAAATTATGATGAGAAAAAAATAGAATATTTGAAAAATTTAT
>JALUWO010000414.1 GCA_027019405.1 Candidatus Altimarinota bacterium
TTTCCACCTATCTTTTTACCAGCTAATAATTCTTTTACTGCTTTGTTAAAATCAAATCTTTCCATGTCAGTCCTTTTTTTCTATTTTTTTATTTTAACTGAACTGACACGGAATTTCTAACAGTCCCAATTTATGTTTGGAATGCATTCTGATTTTATATCTACTGATTTGAAAGATTCTGATTATGAAACCAATTCTTCTAATATTTTATTAGTAACTTGTATGCTGGATTTTGGTTATGATGTATATAATGGTATTACTCCCTATTTTACAGCTGGTGTACAAACATACAGTTTATTTGGATATGAATATGGTGTTGGTGTCAAATATCAACTTATGAATTATATTGCAGTAGATGCGAAATATACAAGAGGAACTCTTTATATGTTAACTGGGAAATCTTCTTTAACATCAAATTATATTCAAGCAGGATTAGAATTTAATTTTAAGACTAAATAATTAGCCTTAAAAAACTCAATTAAAAAATAAGAACTTAGATTATAGGGAGAGTAAGTCATGAAAAGATTTTTACTATATGTATTAATTTTAATTTCAACAATATGTTTTTTAGGATGTAACAATGTAGTGCATTCAAAAATGAAACAACGAAAAATTCCACCTCTTAGAAAATCAATTGTTGATAAAAATAATACTATAATAACAAAAGCTATAAGAATGCGTAAACTCTTCCTTTCAAACAATATTATGGATAAAAAAGAATTTACTAATTTGATAAATGAACTATCTAAAATTATTCCCATAAATCGATATGTAATACATTATTATAGTGATGAATATACAAATAAAATTGAACTACCATTTAAAACCATAGCCTATGGAATAAGTAAAGAAAATATTTTAAAAATAGAAAATTTACTACAAAACTCTTTTCATCTGCATAAAAATGATTATTATTTTGTTATTAGTGGTGAAAAAATACTCTATCCTTATAAAAACTTATTTACACCATATATAGGATACACAAGAAAAACATTAAAAGAAAATTATACTTATAGAAAAGGTATAGATGGGATACAAGGTTATTATGAACTGATGTTACGATAAAAAGAATTTCAAAATTTCTAAAAGTGCTACAATACTAAGCAACCTGTAATTCTTCAACTTTTTGATAAGCACTCTTGAGAGCTTCAATATATATTTTTTCCTTTATGGC
>JALUWO010000415.1 GCA_027019405.1 Candidatus Altimarinota bacterium
TTCCGTTGCCATCTATAAATGGATGGATAGAGACAAATTTTAAGTGCACTAATGCAGCAAGTAGTATTAGTTCTTCTGTTGTTTGAGAATGAAGCCATTCGATGAACCTATTCATCTCCTCTTCAATTTTTAAAGGTTGGGTAAAACTATGTATCTCTCCATCACTTTTAACAACACCCACATTTTGTGTTCTATATGCTCCCGCATTTTTATTGTCAATACCTTTTAAAACCAAATGATAAATATCTTTTATGTCAGTGAGTGTAATTTCATTGGTATTAATATTTGCAATCTCTTCGATGAAACTAATGGCTTCTTTGTGATTGATAGCTTCTAAATGCTCGTTCATACTCTTACCACCGATTGTAATACCCTCATTTAAAATAAGTTTGGTTTTGCTGTAAGTTGTTGTGCATCAGATAATGGTCTTAATTTATCTAATTATTCTTTTTTTTGATGAATTTAATCCAATAATTCTTGCATAATGCACCTTTTAATATAAAATAGCTAAATTTATATTATTTTATCAATAATCAGCTTAAACAATCTGAGCATATTCATAATTAAATTAAGGATAAACTAATGGTTGTTATTTTTTCCATAAAAAGTAGCATAACACACTATAACAACAGGTCGTGACTTGAATGTTATTTTAGGTGGTTCATGGTCAAAGATTTTACTTTTAATCCAAGGCAGACTTCGATGATAATCTTGAACTAAATTACTTAATGTTCGTCTTCTGAATATATACTTTTTGAAGATGATTTCTGGTAGGTTATCTGATTTTCTTGTTAATTGGAATTTCTTATTGCAAATCATTATATTTACACCTTTGAATATCTCTTCTTATACCTATCTTTTTCGTGTTATGATTTTCGCAATTTGGACAGTATTTAGCATTTTTTTACACTCATTTGTAAAATAATCCTTTTAAAGCCCCATAATACCGAGTAAACTTAAGGTTTTAGACTCCCGTTTTTTTCATTAAGTCAGCAATTTGACTTGTTGTCTAATTTGATATGGATTTATTAGGGATTATTTTTCATACACCCCTTTATAAATACTACAAGCAAGACCAAATCCAAGTTTACAACTTTTTTTATAATATTTTTTTGTTTTATTAAAATCCTGTTTTACATCCTGACCATTTTCATATAAAAGGGCTAAG
>JALUWO010000416.1 GCA_027019405.1 Candidatus Altimarinota bacterium
TAGAATTTTATGAAAAAACTGATTGAATTAAACCAATCTTGGGTGTAGATTTAATTTTTTCTTATGATGGTAAAAATATGATGAATATAGTTTTATTATCAAAAACTTATGAAGGTTATCAAAATATTATACAATTAATTTCTATAGCAAATACTGTGAATATGGTAGATGTTCCATTTATTACTATGTATGATTTAAAAAAATATAGTAAATGACTTATCGGACTTTCGTGATGAAATTGAGAAATAGAAAAACTTATTGTTTGATGAGAAAAAGATAATCTTATTTTAGAAAAAATTCAAGAATATGAAGATTTATTTGAATGAGAGTTTTATTTAGAATTCCTGACTTATGATTATAGTTTATTTCCAGAAAGACAAAAGATAGAAGAAAAATTTATTCAATTTATGGAAAATGATAAAAAAGTTGTTATTTCATCAAATTATAAATATTTAAACAAGGAAGATAGAGATACTTACGATGTTTTATTGTGTATCAAAAATAATTGGAAGTATTGAGCAGAAAATAGGCCAAGACCAAAATGATACAATCATATTATGACTGAAGAAGAAGTTAGAGCAGTGTTAGAAAATAATTGATTATCTAAAGATTTACAAGATATTTTAATTGGAAATACTCACAAAATAGCAGAAAGTATAGATTGTAAGATTCCATTACATCAATTGCTTTTTCCAAAATATGAAGTTCCAGAAAAATATAGAAAATTGTATGATAAATTAGAAAAAATTTAATTTTAACTAAAAAATATGTTTTTTAAAAATAGTTTAATGTATTTTGTCTTATTTGTTATATTATTTACTTTTTCTATGTTTTTAATTTGAGATAGTAATGAAAATAAAAATACAATAAGATTATGATATATTCTTTTATTAGTTAGTTTTTATTGTCTTTATAAAACATTTATTATATAATTATTTAAAATGCAGATAAATTTAAAAATATTTTTTGATTATAAACCAATATTTTCTGAAAAAGAAATAGAGGATTTTTTTGAAAAAGAGGTTAAACAACCTGTGATAGAATATCTTTGAGAAAAAGAATGAGAAATGTTGCAAAAAGCTTATGAATATGCAAAAAATGCTCATGGGAATGAAAAAAGACTTTCTGGTGAGCCATATATAGTGCATCCTGTTTATGTAGCAA
>JALUWO010000417.1 GCA_027019405.1 Candidatus Altimarinota bacterium
AAATCAATAAAAATTACGAATAAAACTAGATTTTCATATCTGAGACAAGAAATATTTTTTGAAAATTAGATTTTTTTGGATAGGATTGGTGTTAAATTAGTTGCGCAGTGGTCTCTTATAGCTACACTTAAATTTATAGATTTTATGAGGAATCTCACGATATGGATAAAAAAATATTTTTAGAACAAATGAAACTATTTGAAAATAATTACATCACATTGTTTTCAAATATAGACAATTTGGAGAAAAAACAAAATATAGGTATGACTAAAAATAAAATATGTCGTTTTTGTGGTTTAGATGAAACTAAAACAACTTTTAATACTATCGCTCATGCAATACCTGAATGCTTAGGTAATAAAACAATAATTTGTCTGGATGAATGTGATATTTGTAATAAAGAATTTTCTGAAAATATCGAAGTTCATCTTGATAAAATAACATTACCATACAGAACAATTAATCTGATAAAAGGAAAGAAAAAAATCCCATCATATAAAACTCAAAATCAAAAAGCTAGAATAGATATAGAAGATGTACAAAAAAGATTTTTTAAGATTGAGGCAAGAGAAGATAGTGATTTTATCAAATTAAACGAAAAAGAAAATAGTATAAATATAGAATATGACTTACAATCACATATCCCTTCTGCTGCATACAAAGCACTGGTTAAAATGTCATTATCTGTAATGCCAAATAGTGAACTAGAAAATTTTACAATTATGAATAGTTGGATACAAGAAAAAAACCATTCAAAGTCATTTATGAATCCTTTGAAAGTTTTAATGACATTTATTCCAGGTATAAATCCTCTTAAAAAAACAATTATATTCTTGTTTAAAAGACATAGTAGTGATAATAAATATCCAGAATGTACATTTGTTATTGCTTTTGGAAATATAATGTATCAAATTGTTGTACCGACAAATAATGAAATAAAGCAAGTTCAATCTACAAAAACCATTCTAAAATTTTTATCGCCATTTGAGATTAATTGGGTACTTGGAGAACCTGTGCATAATATATTAGATTGGTCTCAAAATACAATATTAAAAGGGCATAAACAATATATGGAATTTAGCTATGATGAGATGAAAAAGCTAGACCCCAAAAGCATAAAGCTATAACAAAACAGAGTAGCCAATAAATTACAGGT
>JALUWO010000418.1 GCA_027019405.1 Candidatus Altimarinota bacterium
CACCCTGGATGTTGGATCATGTCTAAATTAGATATGACTTTTATTACAATTAGTATCTTTTTAGTTTATTGTTTATTTATTTTTGCAGTCGTAAATATAAAAAAAATGATAAATAAAGAAAAAGATACCATTATTTAACTCAAGGTGTTTCCTTGGGTTTTTCTTTTTAAAAATAAAAATTATTCTTGACATTAAAATAATATTTATTATTACTATTTTAAATATTTTAAATTAATTAAATAAATATTATGCAACACTTAAAAGAAAAAGGTAATTGATGACTTAGAAATACACAGCTTAAAATATTTTCTCAATATGTAGCTGATAATCACAAAGATAAATTTGTAGATGAAAATTGAGAAAAAGTACCTCAAATCAAAAAAGATTTAATACTACAAGAATTACAAGATAATATATCAGAAAATAATAAACCTTTAGAAAAACATGTATATAAATTTTTAGCATCATATCTTGATCAGCTAAAAAAAGAAGAAATAGACAAAATATGGGCAAAAGTTTTTAGATATACAAATTTATTGGAAAAAACTTCTTTTTATGAATATCAATTAGCTGATTTTGACGATAAATTATTACATATCATAGAATTTCCAGATGAATATCCATTAAAGGAAGTATTAAATAAATTATTACTAAATTTTGTATTTTTACCATATTACAAAAATCAAAAACAATTTAATCAAGAGTTAGAAAAAACTATAAACAATTTAGATAATTTTATCTATAAATTTTTTGAGAAATATCCATTTTTAGTAAAACCTATAGATACTATTTCTACATGGGAAAGGATAGAAAAATCACATTGAGAAGAAGAAATAATTTCAAAAATATATGTAGAAAATCCTATTATTGATAAATTGACTTATTATGCTTATTTACCGGGTTATAATAAAAAAAGGTTAGAAGATTTTGAAAATGAAGTAAGTATTACATTTGAACTTTCATATTATCCTGATCAATTAGATTTAAGAGAAGAATTATTAAAGTTTTTTGATATGAAAAATTTTGATATGTGACCAAATGGAGATTATGTATACTGACATTTTCCAGAAGTAGATATTTTTATAAATATTTGAGAAGAATGATTAACTTGAATGAATTCAGATTTATGAAAAGAATATTTTGAAGT
>JALUWO010000419.1 GCA_027019405.1 Candidatus Altimarinota bacterium
AAACTTCAAAGGAATATCACCAAGTAAATGCTTATTTATTGTATTTGTTTTATTTACTTTATACACTTTATCAAAATATATATTGAATTAAAAAGAATTTAGATTTTATAGATAAATCTTCTGATAACATGTATGCTGGACATATAAAATTACAGAAAGAAAGATTAAAAGTTCTTTGATGAGATACAATCAAAATTTATGAAAAATATTTATCTTTTTTAATAAAATTTATAGAATTATTTGAGAAATAAGTGAATTTGAATTACAGAATTTAACAGGATTTTAGGATGAGATAGTTATAAATTATGAATTATTTTGTCATTCTTAGCTTCTGTGTTGAACTTGTTTCAGAATCTCAGTATTAATGTAATCGGTATTATTAAATTGTTGTCATTCCTATGAAAGCAGGGAACTTTATTGTAATTAAAAATAATTTATTATTTAAAAACAAAAAAAATGCAAAATATAAAAAGTTTACTAGAAAATGATAATTTCTTGAATAATCAGAATTATGTAAATAGTAAGTTGTACAAAGTAAATCCATTTTTTAATACAATATTATGAGGAGGATTACTTGATGTAATAAGTAATTGATATTGTTATTATAATTATGATAGAAATAATAGTGTTATATTAGCTTTATATTTTTATGGAGCTATTTTATTTTTAATTCTTATGGTTATTATTGAAAGAATACTACCATCAATAATGGGATTGAGAGAAATAACCTCATATTCAACAATATTTTTACGTATATTATGAATGTTAATATTTATTACTCTTTTTATGCCTACAATTGCTTTTATTATTTTTAAAATGCTTTGATATAGTCCTTTTAAAATCAAGGTATTTATACATATTTATAGGGGTGTAAAGATAATAATATGTAAATTATAAATTTAGTTACTAAATCTTTTAAAATGCAAAACATAGAAAAATTACTAGAAAATGATAATTTCTTGAATAATCAGAATTATGCAAAAAGTAGATTGGAAAATAGACTATCACCTTTTAATATCATATTATCTAATAAGATAGTTAATCTTATTAATAAAAAATTTTGTATTTATGCAGATAATGATAATAAAGAAAATTTATTTATAGTTTTAATTTTTTTAATAGTGCTCTGATTACTTGCTTATGTTT
>JALUWO010000420.1 GCA_027019405.1 Candidatus Altimarinota bacterium
ATTTTCATCCAATTTATCCAAAAGTTCCATGCCTCGTTTGGCATCACCTTTGGCTGCCATCATGGTAAATCTTGTTTTCGCATCAAACTGAGCAAGTGCAACTGTTGCGAACTCATCAAAGAGTTTGTTTAAACTCACTCCTTGTTCTTTTGCATACTGTTTTAATCTTTCGTGTTTTGAATCAGGCATTCTTAATGTAATAGTACTCATAACATCTCCTCGATAAAATTTTCCGGTGTAGTAATAGTATGATCAAATACAAGCTCTGCATTTGTAAAATCTTTCAAATTATAAGTAATGATTGCCTTAGAACTGCTTGCCACTGCAAGCTCTACAAGAAAGTTATCATCTTCATCTTTGAGATTTGGTCTCCAAGTATAATATATATCATTCCAATGGTATTTTGAAAGAAAGGCATTGAATAACTCATATTGTTCATCTTTAGAGAGCACAGTAAGAGCTTGTATCTTCTTTCTTTTCATCACAGACTCATACTCTCGAAAGAGAGGTTCACTTATCTGCGGTGAGATTTTATCTTGAAAAACAAGTCTTAACAGGTCTCTCGCTCCAGATTCTTTTTTTATAAGTGCAGATATCCATACACTTGTATCTATTACTACTTTCATACTGTATGATAGCATATTTGCATTCATATTTCAAGAAATAGATTTTAGAATATTTGTATAATTTAAAAATATCTACTTATTTATGATTAAAATATGGAAAATATTCATTAATTTGGGTAACTATTAAAATAGAACCACTATTTGCAGTTAGTATAAACTTAAAGCGGAGGTTGATTTGGGGTGTTATTGGCTTAAATAGTATTACATAATATAATATTATGTAATTATAAGTTAATAATTTTCCAAAAAATAGCAATATTTTACTACAAAATGGCTATTGTTTAAATATTTTTAAATTATAAAAACATTTATTTTATGAATGAAAATAGCCAAAGAGGTACTTTATTGTTATTTGATGAAAAATCAATATCTATAGCTAAAAAACTATTCTTTTTGTCTTTTATTTGTGAAAAAGCTTTATTTTTTCCACCAACCTCAAAAATGTATTTATCAAGTTTAAAATCACCAATATCACTGTAATAAACTTTATCGAAACAGTTCACAAAGTATGTTTCTC
>JALUWO010000421.1 GCA_027019405.1 Candidatus Altimarinota bacterium
AAATTTATAAACTCCTTCACTAAATAAATTAGTTTTTTTAAATATTATTATTCTGATATAATCAATTATAGTATATAAAATAACCATAATAATTGAAATATATGTTGCTAATAATATAATAGTATTATTAGAAATATGTATTATAGCATAATAGTAAGCTATAATAGGTAATAAATACATTAATATTTTATTAAATACTTTCAACATCTTTTATTTTAAGGTTAAATAAACTAAAACATTTTTACTTTTTTCATTTTTCTCAATTGATAGTGGAACATAAGATTTTCATCACCACTTAATTGCTCAATTTTCATTATTCTGTAATTCAACAAGCCAATTATAAGTATCTAAACTATATTTCAATCTAAATACGTCTTGTTCTGTACTCAAACTATTTATAAAGAATTTTATATATTTATACTGTTTCATAATAATCTTTTTAAAAAATAAATCAATTTAATTTATAAGTTTTTTTGTCTAAGAAATCTCAAATACTTCTTCAACTATATAAACTCATCTTTCATCTTGTTCAGACATTTCTTTTAATTCTTCAATAGCTTCTTGTTTTGAAAGATAAATACATTGACTTACTTCATTTCTTTCAACTAATACATATTTATCATCTCAATATACATCAACATATTTATTCTCATCAATATTTTTAATATAATAATTAACTTTTAAAGTATCAACTAGCATTTTAATTTTGTTTAATGATTAAATAATTTTATTTTGTTAAGATAATATAAGAACTCTTTTGATAATACTTGTATTTTATTTCATAAATTTTTTACATACACCCAATGTAAATGTGGTCAAGTACTATGTCCTTCATTTCACATATATCATAATACATCTCATATTTTTATATTTTTTACTTTAACAAGTCAATTAAATTTATAATACTTAAATTTTTTAAAATTATAAATTCAAGGATAGTTTAACATTCAGTTCATATATCAAGCTATAATATTATGATTTTTATTATATACAAATCACTTTTTTAATATATCTTTATTAAATCATTTTAAATGAGCAAATAAAGCAACATACTTACTATCTTTAGTTATACAAACGACAGTATTTCAAGTTCTTTTAATGAATCAATTATTTTTATTTAATTTTTCAGGTATAAAATAACAATTAGCTTCCTTATTACTATTCCATATAATTTCTACTTTATTTCTATTTATAAAGTCTAATTTATTTTGTCTAGTTTTTATTCATAAATCAGGAACAATATCGAAAGCAGGATGCCACCGATTTCTTGAGAAATGAAAAGCTTGTGTTATTTTTGTAGGAATATTATTTATTTTTATAATAACATTAGAATTTTTAGGATAAATAATTACATTATTTACAGGACTTGCAATTATTCAAGCTCTATCAAACTTCCATAATTCAACTGCATTTTTTATAACAGTATTTATATAATTTGTAGAATGATTATACCAATAAATTCTTTCTCTTAAATCTTTACATTTAGCATATTTCCTACTATTAAAATTTTCACAAACTTCAAGTTCTTCTGGATTATCAAAACTATAATTATAGTTATTATATTGCAAAAATCTATATATAGCTTTTGCATACCAACTAACAGTGAATATATCTCACTGTTTATAATCTTTATCTAATCAAAGTTTTTTTGTAATATTTAAAGGTAAGAATTGAAATAATCAGATAGCACCTACATAAGAAGTTTTCCAGTTATCTAAGAAATTTTTTTCTTCTTGTGTAGGTAAAACAGCTCTAAATTCACAATAAGCTATTGCTTGTGAAAACCAGCCCTGCCGATTTCCTTTATAATTATTATAAAGTGATTTAGATATATCAAACCACTTATTTGAACTACTTACTCTCCAAGCTCAAATAGGTAGTTTTAAATTATCTTTACATTTAAAATATAATCATTTATAAACCCAATCTCAATTAGCTTTAAAATAATCTCAAGCTTTTATTCATCAAACGGGAGTAATATTACTTTCTGTTTTCAACATTCATAAGATTAAGTAGTATAAGTCTTCTCTTCATCAAACAAGTTTTTTAATTTTATCTAAATCAGTTTTTACTTGTTTTAGTGTAGCTTGATTATAATAAAAATTTCATTTTACTAAATTATCTGTAAAACTATATCAAGATTTAGTTAATATAGTATTGTTATCTCTATTTTCTATTATAGTAGTTATATCTAATTTTCAAGCATAAGCAATAGTATTACTTACACTCACTGTAAATATAAATAATATAGTAAGTATTTTCTTAAACATAAAACTTTAATTAAGATTTAAAAAATTATAAATTATGAATTACTTATCGTGTCCTCAACAACTTCCATCTTTTTGAATATTATCACATCATTCAGATGGAATATATTTAAAATCTCCTTGTTTTAATTTCTTTAGTTTTTCAATTACTGCTTCATAAGGCATTCAAAACATATTTTCACAATATTCTTCTCTATTTTCTTCTTTATTAAAAGATTTTAGTTTATTTTCTAATCACTCAATGGATATTGACAAATGTATTTTCATTTTAATTTAATTTTAATAATAAAGATAAAAGTTTTTTATTTTCTTCTTCTGTATAAAGATGAAGTGGTTTATTTGAAATATTGTCAAAAAGTCTTCCATCTTCCCATATTTCAATATGATTAAAGTCTTTTGAAAACTTAATATTGTATTTAGAAACTTCTCATTTTTCTCTTGTTTCCCAATTTATCTCCCTAAGGGTTTTTATTGAATTAATATATTTGAGTATTGCTATTATATTATAATGTCAAATAATTTTTATATTTGGTAAAAAATCTTTTGTATATGATTCTCACTCATATTTAATAATTTCTTTATCTTTATCTGATTTATAATAAAATAAACATCCTTCAGTTAATGTTTTATCCATAAATGGTTCAATCAATTTAATTATTTCTTTTTGTGTATTTGTTATTTTCATTTTAATATAATTTAGAATTTAAAATCTCTCTCCAATTTCTATTTCCAAATTTTCATACCCATAAATAATCTACTCTACAAGCAATAGAATTTACTGTATAGTAAATTATTTTATCACTTGTAGGTTTATCATTCCAATATGAGTTATATAAAGATATACTACATCAATCAGTTTTAGCAACTAATTGACAACCTATATCCTTAAATGATTTATCACATTTATCTTGATGATATTCTCAATCACAATACCGACCACATCATCAAGTAAGTTCTTTTTTATGTAATTTTTCTACATAATCTCAAATACAACCTCAAGCTGTATTTATACTATCTATTGCAAAATAGATAATAGCTCAAATAATAAATATAGCAAGAGTAAATATTATTATCAAACTATCTTTTATTATTGTTTTTGTTTTCATTTTTTATTTTTTCAAAGTAAATAATTTAAATCAATAACTTCTATATAAGAATTTCAAGTTGTAGTTTCTCATAAATTAAACTCCCAGTTATTTTTATCAAACACATTCTGGAATTGTTTATAATCTCAACTAAAGTTTTTATAATAATTTAAGTCAAGATTATAATTTCATCTAAAGTGTTTTTTTAAATAGTTTCTATAACTTTTACTTAGAATACCTTCTCAATCTTCCAATGTTGTTATCAATCAAATTTTATTTACTTCTTTATTATAAATAAAACCATATTGTCAAATACAACCTCAAGATTGTGTTCAATAATTTATATGTCTTCTTATAGGGTCTATTCTATAAATTTCATCTCAAAAAACATTTTTTAAATTATTATCTACACAATAAGTATGTAATCAACTTAATTGTTCAATAATTCAAGTGTTATTTTTTATTGTATTTATAATTTCTTTTTTAAGATATTTTACAGTATCTATTCTTGTAATATTTCTAGCTTGTATTTGTGCAATATTTAGTTTTGGCAATAAACTAGCTATTAAAATACCGATAATAATAACAACTATCATCATTTCAACTAATGTAAATGCTTTTTTCAAATTCTTCATTTTTAATAATATTATATAAATAAAGTTTTATTTAATTTCTTTATAACAACTTTTTATAACTGTACTTCATCTTTTAACATAAGCACAATTATTTTTATCAACTTTTATAGTTTTTACTTCCTGCTTTTCTATAGGTTTTAATCCATAGAATTTAATTCAGGTGTAAAAGTTTTTATTTTTTGTATATGTGAAAGTTTTTATAAAGAAATCTTGTTGATTATTTTTAAGTAATAAAGTATTTATCACTCTTTTTCTTCAAGATTTTAAATTCACCCAATAAATGTTAGCATCTTGACCAACATTATTGTACCCATAAAGATATTTGAACCATATAGAATGTTGTTTTCTTTTTAGAACTTCTATATTTTTCAAAGGAAGTATCCCTTGATAAAATACAGTAGAAACTCCACATAGTCCTCCACCATATTCCATTGGCTCTTCTATTCAGCCAGTAGAAGTAGATTTTAAAACATATCAATCTACATAAAGTGGTTTTTTAGGATTACTATCAGCATCTAAAATAGTTTGACCTACATTTATATTTTTTCAAACTTTCCATACTCTATTATTGAATAAAGAAAGTCATATAGAAATATTATGTTGCCTATATGGCTTCGAATATGTAGGTAAAACATACTCAAATTTGTATTTATCAAGATTGTTTTTTAAATAACAGAATAGTAAATTTTGGTACTGCTCATAATCTACTTTTATTTTATTTCATTTAAGAATAAAATAAAAGTAAGAAATAGTGTTCATATTCAAAGTATCTTTACAACTGATACTGTTAGGATATTTCTCAACAGTATCAAGTAAAAATTTAAACATATCAAAACTTATAAATTTAGATAAGTCATAATTATTGAGTTCCATTACTTTTTGAAACTCTTTATCTAAATTTATTTCTACATCACCAGTCAAACTAGTAATATAAGAAACATTATTTACTTTAGATAAATCTAAAATAAATTTCTTATCAATAGAAATTTTATAAGAAATTCTTTTATTCCTTATAAAATTATTTAAAACTTTTAATAAATCTTGATTTTGCTTTTTATCAAGATTTTTTAATTTTTTATTTACTTTTTCTTTTATGTTTTGATTTATTTTTGTAAAATTATCAAAACTTAAAATATTATTATTAGCTGATGTTATTCATAATCAACTAATAAATAAAATTAGCATTATTAAAATTTTTTTCATTTGTTTATAATGTTTTAATAAAATAAAATAATTTAATTTAATTAATTTGCAATTTTTTCTCTACTCTTTTAAAAATAGCAGAAACTATTAATAAAGTAAAGAATAATATTAGCACTCATAATAGACTTATCACATCTATTTTCAATGTTAATAGTATTATAAATACTATAAGTCAAATAGTATTTATAATCATTAATAATTTTAGAGATATTATAACTATCATTTTATAATATGTAGTTATAAAATCTTTTATAAATTTCATTTTTATTTTTATTATAAATATAAAGTATTTATATTATAGCTTTATATTTTTATTTGTCAAGAGATTTTATCTTTTAAAATATTCCATTATTTTGATTATTTCTTGTTTATCAAATTCTTTTAATAACCTTCTATAAATTTTCTTAGATTTAAAATCAAACATATAATTTGATAAATCTTTATTTCATATTCAACATTTTTTAATAGTATTGATAAAGTCTTTGATTTTAACATCTTTGTTTGTTAAATAATCTACTAACTTCTGAATATCTTCTTCAGTTATTTCAATATACAATTCTTTTGGAATATCTAACTCTTGAAAGAATTTATTAACTTTTATTTTATAATATCCATCTTTTTTAAATTTAGAAAATAAATAATCTAAAACTAAATCATAAAATTCTTCTTCATTTTGGTTTGCCTGTTTCCACCAAAAACTAATTTTTTCAAAACTTATATCAAAACATTTATTTAGTTTATCCATAAAATACAATCTAGGTATATTATTAATAATATATTCAATAAGTTTTTGTTTATAATTTTTTTCATTTTTATTTTTATTTAAATTATAAACATTATTTATATTATTTACTCAAGCTTGTTCTAGGACATCATCAGGTATTCCTAATTCTTGAACAACCTCATAAAAAATATTTTCATCTTCTTGATACAAGTCATCAAGAATATTAAAATAAAACTTTTCATCATCATTATTTACTAATTTTTGACTGAAAATTATCTCATCTTTCGTATATTCTTTAGGAAATAACTTTTGTAAAACTTTAGTAAATTTTCTTAAATTACTATCTCAATAATAAGGAGATAGTTTACCTGCTAGATATGATGCTATTATTTTAATATCCATTTTTTATTTAAATTAAATATATAAAATATTTACCATTCACTTCTTTGAATTTTCTTATCTATCCCTAGTGCAAAAGTTTTTACTAGAAATAAATAATTATAGTATCCTTGTTCTTCTCAATATTTTCTTGTCATTATTTCTTTAATTAGTTCTTTATTTATTAGAAACCAATCTTTTCATTTAGAAACAAGAAAATCTCTAAAATCAATCAAATCTAATTTATCTATTTCATCAGATAAATTTTCAATTTTCCTTTTTTTTATTTTAGTTGGACTTGTAATATATATACTATACACACCTAATCCAACTAAAACAATTCAAATCACTAATGTTGTCATCCTTATTTTTTAATGAATAAATAATTTTAACTCCCTTATTATATTCTTATATTTTTATTTGTCAAGAGATTTTATATTTTTATTCAAAATATATAAACAATTTATAGTTTATATCTATATTTTAATAACAATAAATACTTTTTTAAAATTAATCTTGATATTATAAATAAATATTTATTTATAATATAACTAAAATTTAAAATGAAAATATTAAGCTCATTTAACACTAAATTAGATGAAAATTTATTAAAAGAAAAGATTGAAGAATATTGAGAAAATAATGTTTTTTTAATTAAAAGACATTGGCTTTATTTATTATGAATGTTTTTTT
>JALUWO010000422.1 GCA_027019405.1 Candidatus Altimarinota bacterium
CTACACCAACATGGATAAATGCAAACAGTGCGATGGCATATCATGCTGAAAGCAAAGACAACTACTATCAAAAAGAGGGAGATTTGGGAGAGTGGCAAGGCAAAGGGGCTGAGGCTTTAGGATTTAGTGGAGCTATGACTCAAAAAGAGCTTGAAAAAGCACTTTGGGGAAAAGATGTAGAGGGAAATGAAGTAGTAGGAGTAAGGCTTGATAAAGATGGAGATAGAAAAAGAGCTGCACTTGATCTGACTTTCAATGCTCCAAAATCTGTCTCTATAGCAATGGAAATGGCTAATGCTATGGATAATAAAGAGTTGGCAAATTCTATAGCAAAAGCTCATGAAAATGCTGTAAGTAAATCGATTGATAAATTTGAAAAACTGATCCAAACAAGAGAAACAGTTGATGGAGAGACAAAAAAATATCTAAGTGGCAATATCGCAGTAGCAAAATTTACCCATTCTATTGCAAGACCGGTAAAAGATGAAAATGGCAAAACTACTGTCGATCCATCCTTGCATACTCATGCGGTTGTAATGAATGTTACAAAAGCAAATGATGGAAGTTTTAAGGCTATAGAAACAGCAGAAATCTTTAAAAACTATATGAAAATAGGAGCTCAGTATAGAATGGAGCTTGCTAATGAGTTTAAAGAGCTTGGATTTGATATAAGGATCACAAACCAATCTCAAGCCTTTTTTGAAGTTGACTTAAAGAGTAAAGATGATGATAAACTAATAGAAACTTTTAGCAAAAGATCAAAACAACTCAACGATGAAGATTTAATCGAAGAGTTAAAAGAAAAATATCCAGATAAAAGTGACGGCGAGATAAAACAGATGGCAACTTATCACAGTAGAGAGTGGAAGGGAGTAATTGATAGAGAAGCCATCTTAAAAGATAATTTGCAAAGAGCCATTGAAGTGGGATTTGATAAAGAGAAGTTTCAAGAAGTCAATAAGAGTAAAAATGAAACTCTATCATACTCTCAAAAACTTGATAAAGCTGAAAAATATTTAGAAAACGCTGTTTATGCCCTAAGTGAGGAAAATAGTGTATTTAACAGAAATGACATCATAACAACTGCTTCTAAGATGGGCTTTATAGAGGGAATAAATCCTGAAATATTTGAAGAAATTT
>JALUWO010000423.1 GCA_027019405.1 Candidatus Altimarinota bacterium
TTACTACTACTAATATATTTCCCCAAGGAACATAATATACAAATCATAATATAACAAATAGTATAATAGCCAGTATAGTTAGAACTGCATTAATGGATTTATATTTAAAATCTTCATAGGTATTGAAAAATAATAATCAAATAGCTATTAAGTTTAAAAATATTAATAATATTCCTTGTCAAAATAAATTGTTTAGCATTATATGTAAATTAGATAACATCCCCTCATTCTAATTATTAAGTAAATTTTAATCATTCTTTTTAATCGCCAAAGTTAATATTTTTAAGTGAATAATCCATCATATCTATAATTTTTTGAGTATAAAAAGATACTACTTGTTCTTTTTCTTCTTCTGACCCCTCTTCTAAAATTTTCTTTTTTGCACTAAATTTAAAGTTTGACTTAATAAAATCTGCATAATTTATATTATATAAATATAATAGAAAATCGAATAACAATGAAAAAGGTTTATATTCTGATCTTGATTTAAGACCTGTTAATATATTCTCTAAATCAAATTCAGCAGGTATATTAGTAGTATTTAACATTAATTCTCTTGAATGTTCAAACCAATCAAGAAATAAATTTAGAAATACTATCATTGCTAACTTCCTAAGTCATCTTAGTTCATTTATCCATCATATATCAACATGATATGATTTGTATAAATTTTCTTTTATTTGAAAAAGTTCAATTTTAAGTTCATCTGCTATTTTTTCTATTGTATCTACAATAAAGTTATTTGAATATTCTCTTAAAATATCTGTATCAGTTAAATCTTGCCAATTATCTTTTAAAGGCATTCTATCATAAAATTCTTCTTCCTCTATATGGTTAGCATCCCAAAATGGACATCTAAAAAAGTTCTTTCATATTTCACCAAATGTTATAAAGTCTCACAGCTTAATTGTTTTAGCTATTTTTCTTTCACTGTATGTTAAAGACCCAAATTGTCCACCTTCATCTGTGTGTCAAACTATACCAGAGTTAGTAATATCTTTTACTTTCTTATGTATACCTTCTGCATCAGTTGCTTTTTGTGTAGATAACCAAGCAAATATTCAGGTTCACCTTGAAACTTGTAATAATCAAGCTAATGAATTACCAAATTCTTTATCAAGATCCATTTTTCATATAC
>JALUWO010000424.1 GCA_027019405.1 Candidatus Altimarinota bacterium
AACTTAACCAGGTATCAGACAAAATTTTTACAGTTTCTCATTTACTATTTTTCATATTTATCAAAACTTCTGAATGTCCAAGATAATCAATTATCATTTTAAATGTTTTAAGTTTATAAAATATAAAACTTTATAAAAAAATCATAACTTTTTACAAGAAGAAAGAAAATTATATCTTTTCAATTTGAATTTTATAAAAAAATGTATAATATACTGGTTACAAATATATGTAACATATATTTAATTAAAATAATTTATTTATAATTTAGAAAAAAATGTTAAGAAACAAAAAAATGAAAAAAGCCTTTACGCTTGTTGAAATGATGATTGTAGTAATTATTATTGGTATATTGATGGCTGCTTTATTACCTAAATTAACTGGTGCTCAAGCTTCTGCAAGAGATATAGCTAGAAAAGTATGAATAGAGAAATTGTCTGTTGCTATGTGATTATATTATGGTGATAATGCAGTATATCCTAATAGTTGAGATAAAGCATATTGTGTAGATAATGTATTTATCAAAGATGCACTTATTTCTACCTATATAAAATCTATTCCTAAAGAACCACAAAAGCAAAGAATAGTGACTTGATTTAATGGTATTGTTTGTACTTGAAACTTTGCATATATTCCTATCGAAAAGAACGGACAAGCAAATAGTTCATTTGTAATATGAGCTAATGCTGAAAGAAGTAAATGAATAGGTAATTATGTATTAAATCCAGATAATAAATTCAAAATAGCAAGTTGAGAAAATGATTATACTGAAAAATTATGTAATCAAGTAACATTAGATTGAAAAGCACCACATGCAACAACTTGTACAAAAGAAGAAAAAGATGGTACAGCGAAGCTTACAAATAATATGTTGTATGTAAGAATTGGTGAATAATACATTTATATAAAGTATATTAAGAGTCTTTATGGCTCTTTTTTTATTTAAAATAATAAATGGAATATTCTAAAAATAATATTGAATTTTAATTAAAATCTATTATATTAGCAATATGTTAATTTTTTTATTTATTAATATTCTTTTATGAAAAATAAAATAGTATTTCCTCTACTTATAGTAGCTTCGATATTGTCTGGATGTAATTCCAATGTAAAGCAAAATTTATCTATTTCTAATT
>JALUWO010000425.1 GCA_027019405.1 Candidatus Altimarinota bacterium
TCCAAGAACGATTTAATTTTACAAGAGAAGGGAGAACAGCTTTATTTAATCCATACTCTAAAGAGAGCTGACGATTATTTTCAGGTTTCCAAATTTGAGAAATTTTATTAACAAATTCAAAATAATTAGAAGTATCACTTAACATCTTTAAACCCCGTAAAAAATAACTCTACCCTTAGAAGCAATCGCATTAACAGAAACTTCAACATCTTTGCCAATTTTATCTTTATAAGAGGGATAAACATCATCAGGAATACTAATATGTTCAACAACAGTTTGATAACCTGCACCTTTTGTTAACTCTTTTTGAGTAACAAATTCCAATTGAAACTTACCGGGTTTTGTTACGCCGGTTTCTTTATTTACAAAATCAGGTCTTTTAAATATATTATTTAACTTACCTCTAACTACAATTTCCATAATAACTCCTTTTTAGATATAATTTTACATCTCTTAAATGCAATACAAAATTATAATATAAAAAAAGAAAAATTGCAATACGAATTTAAAAAGGATTAAAAATGAGAAAAAAAAGAAAACAATATAAAGAAATACAAAGAGATACAAATATAACAATAAGAGTAAGTAAAGAAGAAAAAGACTTAATATATGCTTTAGGAAAAGATTTTGGAATGAAACCAACAAGATTAGTAAGAAATTTAGCATTAATGCAAGCAGAAAGTAAACTATACAACAAGGCATTTGCAAAACCAATCATAAAAGCATATAAAAAATACTTAGAAGTTACAGGACAAAAAGAAGAATTATTCAAATTTGAAAACGAAGAATAATTATGTACGACAATAGGAATATACTTCGTGTATAAAGGCACACTTCCGCTAAAGCGGATTGATATACAGTTAAAGAGATGTATAAAGCTGGTCTTTGCCTGTATGGGAGAAATGACTTAAGCTACTCAAATAAAGTAAACTTCTCAATAAATGCACTCTTAGCTTTTTTCTGCACTTTGATTTAAGAGCGGTTTATCGGTTTGTTCGTTCTCTAGCTGGTTATCCAATAAATGCATAAGCTAATCAAGTAACTTGTTTTATTTTTGACAATATATTCTGTGGCATAATTCGAAAGATATCAAAATCCGAAAAATTTTTTAAATTTATAATATCATACTTG
>JALUWO010000426.1 GCA_027019405.1 Candidatus Altimarinota bacterium
CAGTTGTTTGAAAACTTCAACAAAATGAAGAACGGAAAGCACCAAACTGATTCGGTCCAGGTCAAAATGTTGATGCTAATTCAGGTCAATTTTATGGTATTTATAGCTTAGATAATCATGATTATACCCCTAATGTTAAATATTGTCAAAAAGGTTGTAAAGAATGATATGGTTTAGACCAAAATTGAAAATGCCAACCTAAACAAAAAACTATAAAATGTATGGATTATTTTAAATTAAGCAATTTCTTACAATATAATACACAATTAGTCTTAGATAATACTGAACCATCTGAAAATTATACAATTACATCTTTCTGGCAAGATAAATTAGACCCTAACACAGGTGTTTATGATGGTCTTATCGAAGAAAATGAATATACACCTAACGATGAAACACTTAAATATAATAATGATAAAAATCCTTGTTGATTAAAGAAAATAGCACATGCTATAGTTGATAAGGATAAATGACATGTGGTTTGTGATAAATGATATGTTGCTATAGACCTTAATCATAATTGAATTATTTGACTTTGTAAAGCCTATAATCCTAAAACAGATTATGTTGTATTCCCTAATACAGGTGATAATTTAAAAGGATATACTAAAAATATAAATGATTGAAAAACTTATGCGACAGGAACACAAAAAGACAAAACAAAATGTTCAATGATTATAAAAACTAACTATTATTATAATACAGATCCTGTTAATGCTTGTATTTTGAAAAAATAACCTTTAATAATAAAAAAAACAGCTATTTATTATAGCTGTTTTTTTATTATTAAGTTTATTATGAAGTATAAAGTATATTATAATTTATACGGTATTTAGTAAATATAATATTTTTTAATGAAGATTGATAATAATATTTATAATACATTTCTAGATTGGAATATGTTTTTTGCTAAAGGATTAGAAAAAAACACACAAAAATATTTTTTCTCTAACTTAGTAAATTCTATTCAACAAAATAATAATAAATTAAATTTATATGTACATTGGTTTTTTTGTAAATCTGAATGTATTTATTGCCCTTACTTAAAACAATTAGGAAAATTAGATAATAATAAATTAGAAGAAAATGTAAATAAAATAAAAAAAGATCTAAATGACTTTATAGATTA
>JALUWO010000427.1 GCA_027019405.1 Candidatus Altimarinota bacterium
ATAAACCTAATTTAAGTGTATATGAAATAACAGCTAATAAACTTACAGCATTTCAAACAACACCTGATGATACACATTATATTAGTGAAAAACTTGCTAAAGATAGTTTAGATTGAAAAGAAGATGTTTTTATTAAGAACACAGCATTTAATAAAAACTTTTGAACTACAAGTTGAGATGTTATGGAATGAGATACAAATGTTGGTATTGTAGGAACTAAAACAGTTGATGAAACAAATATAGCTGATTGAACTATAATTCAATATGATAAAACTGATGATAAATATGTTTGTGTAGCACCACCTACTTGATGATGAGGCTGAATTGATACAGTAGTAATAGCTTGAGACCAAGTGCAATGAACTATGTTTTATGAATTTGATGCTGATAGTGATAAAACTGTTTGAAATGTAAGTGTAAGTTTACAAACACCACCAAGCTGACAAGACTTTATAGTGACTTGGTATAATAACTGAACTAGTGTTTGAACTACAACTATTTCTACAACAGCAACAGCTACAAACTGAAGATATAAAACAATAACTATTTTAAATACTGCTTTAGTTGCTGATGATGTTTTTACTTGAAAAATAACACAGACTTGAAGCGATCAACCAGGTTCTTGATTTAGTTCATTAATAAATATATCATAATGACATATAATTGAATAAATAACATTTCAAGAGACTGACTTGTAGGTGAGTTTCTTTTGGATTGAAATTGAGATGATACAAGTTGAAATTGAAATAATGGAACTTGCACTGATATTACACGAGTAGGTGCTGATAAATGATATGTAAAAGAATGTTGACAAGGTAGTAATTGAGATGCTAATATGACTTATAATTCTATAACATATAGTAATAGTTATATATGGATTGATTGAGTTTTAACTAAAAATAGCACAGCAGTAACTGATACAAAACTTACTCTTGATGATTGAAAAGATTATTGATTATTAAGATTTTATAATAGAGATTTAACAGCTAATGAAGAATTTAATCTTCAACTTGAATGACTAAGGAAACTTTGACCTTGAATAATGCAACAATACCCAGAACTATTTAAAGGTTGTGTATGATACTGGGACTTTAGAGAGTGAAATTTAAGTAATCTTATTGATTGAA
>JALUWO010000428.1 GCA_027019405.1 Candidatus Altimarinota bacterium
TTTTTCTCATAAAATATCACTTTGAGCTGATGGAGTATTTCCAAGTAAACTCATTACAAAAATTACCCATCATCATATGAAGGTTATAATTCATCAAATTATAAGAGTAATTTTTGTCTTTCAGTTCATTTTAAATAATTATGAATTATAAATTATGAATTTTAATTTTTTTTTAACCTCGGGGGTGTAATTTTAATACAAATATATTTTTTATGCTAAATTACTTGTAATATCGTTATTCATAGCTATTAGTTCTCAACTATAATTACTACTTGTTGCCCATCCACCATCTTTGATAGCTTGAAATACTTCTTTTGTATTTTTTGCATTTGCTAATAATTTTTTATATCTTGGTAAGGATAATATTTTTTTATAATCTTCCAAACATTCGTCATAACTTGCATATTTTCTAAATTTCGCAGTAATAGTTTTTATTTCTCAATTTTCTTCTTCTTTTGTTTGTAAAGATATTGTTTTTCAATTCCAATTAGTAGCTTTGATTCCAAATAAATTACGTCATTCAATAGATAAGGCAGATCTTCACCAATTACTTTCTAAAGCAGCTTGTGCAAGTATTGCAGTTGTAGGTATTCATAATTCTTTTGCAATAATATTTGCTTTTGGAAAAATCTTGTTTAAGAAAACTTTTTTGTATGTTGGATATCATTCCTTAAATTGTAATTTTCAATTTTGAACTATAATTTCTTTTTGAATTTCTTGTTCATTTTGTTTGTTTTCTGCATAATCTTTTGGCATATTTGCTTCTATTACTTTTGAGATAGTATCCATATTTATAATTCATACATTGATTTTTTTATTATTTTGAGTTTGTTCTTCAACAGAAAATGCTTTCTTATAAAAACCTTTAATTTTAGATTTTTCTACTAATTTTTTGAATTTTTTGGTTTTGAAATAGTTATTTAGTTTATCTGTTAAATCAGTTTCATTATTTCAAAAACTGTTTAAATAACTCAAAACTGGATAAGATAAATTTCCTTTTATTCAAACATTTGTTATTTGATGTTTTTTATCTCAAGTTAAATTTTTTTCAAATCATTTATAGAAAATACTATCTTTATTTTTTTTGATATTTTCTAGAGTTAGATTATTTTTGAAATATTTA
>JALUWO010000429.1 GCA_027019405.1 Candidatus Altimarinota bacterium
AATCTTCAACTTGAATGACTAAGGAAACTTTGACCTTGAATAATGCAACAATACCCAGAACTATTTAAAGGTTGTGTATGATACTGGGACTTTAGAGAGTGAAATTTAAGTAATCTTATTGATTGAACAAATGCTACTAATAATTGAGCTACATTAACAACAGACCAATTAGGTTATGCTAATAATGCTTATGATTTTTTATGACAAACTGATAAAAAACATATTACATCTAATACAATACCTAATTTAGACAAATATACAATAATCATTTTAAATAAAAGAAAAACATTAGATGAAACTACATTTATGATTGAAAAGTGAAATACTTCTTATTGAATAAACTTCTATTTATGGGCTAGATGAAATAGTAATAGTTCGTGACCATCAAATCCTTGAGATGTTATTCAATGATTTAAAGATTGATGATGAAATTATAACGATATACCATATAATATAACTCCAGATTTGAATTGGCATTCTTACTGATATTCATTTGATTGAACAACCGTTAGATGATTTTACGATTGAAAGAAAATGATTGAGGATAATCCTTGAAGCACACCAGCATACTGATGAGATCAAACAACATATATATGAAGTGGATCTGATGATGTAGATTGGAAACGGTGAAATAAAATATTATCTACTATATTAATATTTAATAGAGTCTTATCAGATACTGAAATATCACAACTACATAATCTACTTATG
The DNA here is from genome assembly GCA_027019405.1 of Candidatus Altimarinota bacterium. Taxonomy (GTDB): domain Bacteria; phylum Patescibacteriota; class Gracilibacteria; order BD1-5; family UBA6164; genus JALUWO01. The sequence continues at coordinate 712 of JALUWO010000429.1, forward strand.
GAGAAATACATTTACCCTAATCCTAGATATACTCCACAATCATTGCCTAAACCAGTATTATATATAAACTGAAATCACAGTTGAGATACTTACTATGATATAAGCTGAAACTGAAATAATTGAACTCAAAGCTGATGAGTATGATGATGAAAAATATGACAAAGTAAATATATGAGTTTTGATGGTGTTAATGATTATGTATGAAGTATACCTAATATTATAGAATTAAATTGAAATCCTACATATTCTTTTACTGCTTGGATTAAAACAACAAATATAAATTCAAAATGATGAATCATAAATATATGAAAATACTGAAGTGTTAATCAAGCAAATGCTTTTAGACTAAAGTGAGATTGAAGTTGATGATTATATAATTATTGGTGGAATAATGATTTATCTGCAACAAAT
>JALUWO010000430.1 GCA_027019405.1 Candidatus Altimarinota bacterium
AATGTATAAGATTTTTATAGATAATGATATAACTTGAGAGTGAAATAGAATTAATCCCTGTAAATCATCTAATCATTTATATTATAGAGTTATAGAATTTTTTGGAATTAATAATTATATATTAGTAGATAATTACAAAGAAGCTGATTATATATTAATAAATACTTGTTCTATAGATCCTAGATTAGAAAAAATTTATAAAAGTAGAATATTAAAATATAGAGATAATAACGTTAAATCTATAAATCTTATTTGATGTTGAGCTTTAAAAAAGAATGATTTATTGTCTTTATTTGATAATATAATATCTGTTGGAGAAGAAGATAAACTTAATGATTTGTATCCAAATATAAAAATAAAGTTTAAAGATATAAATAGATTTAATATATGAAAACAATTTAATTCTGATTATAATGATGGATTTTATCATATTGAGATATCAAAAGGTTGTTTGTATAATTGTAGTTATTGTAGGATAAAAGATGGTATTTGAAGTGTAAAAAGTAGAGATATAGAGAGTATAAAAGAAGAAATTAAGTTTGCATTAGATAATTGATATACCACTATTAATTTAATATCAGATGAATTTTGAGGATATTGACTTGACATAAAAAAAGATTTTGTTTTTTTGTTAAAAGAAATATTTTCTGTGTCTAATAATTTTAAAGTTATATTATCAAATGTTAATCCTACTTTATTTGTAAGGAAATTTGAATATATTTATCCTTATTTGAATAGAATATCAGAAATAGAAATACCTATTCAGCATTTTTCAGATAGATTGTTAAAGTTAATGAAAAGAACATATAGTGTTAATAAGGTTCTTGATATGGTAGAAAAAATTAAAAATATTAATCAAAGTATTAATATTTCTACTCATATTATTTTTTCTTATCCTACTGAAACAAGAGAAGAATTTATGAATATATTTAACAAAAAATATTATAATTTATTTAATTCAATTGTTTTAAATGAATATGTAAATTCTAAAAATGAGTTTGATCCAAAATATCATATTATTTGAAAAGAAAAATTATTTAGAAGAAAATTTGTTTTAGCTATTTGTAAAAAATATGGTAAATATCAACAATTTTTTGAAGAAGAAAATAATGATTATGTAGATTTATATTGTAAAACTAGAAATTAATGATTATTAATATATATGTTGAAAATGTTCAACCTTCTGGAATATCAAAAGAAGATAAAGTTCCTTGTTTGTGAGCAACATTACTTTATTTTAGGATTTTAATGTATTTTAGAATAAATAATTGTAATATAGTATCTGACTTTAAAAAGGCAGATTATGTATTACTTAATACCTGTTCTGTATCAGATCATTATGAACAATATATATTAAATAGATTAAATATTATAAAATTATATAATAAATGAGTTAAAAAGATTATAATCTTTTGATGTTTGGCAACAAAAGAAAATAAATTATCTAAAATAGTAGATTATTTTATACCAATATGAGATAATAATAAATTAGATGAAATATTTTGATTAAATATTTTTTTTAAAGATATACCATATTTTAATTCATCATTAAATTTTAATAAAAATACTCTTTTTAAAAAAGATACATATTATTTAGGAATATGAAGATGATGTATTCATAATTGTTCATATTGTTGAATAAAAAAGTGAATTTGATTTATAAAAAGTAGACCTTTGGAATCTATTTATAAAGAAGTTAGATTAGCTATTAAACATGGTTTTAAAAAAATTTGTTTAGTTACAGATGATTTGTGAAGTTATGGAGAAGATATTGGTATTAATTTTGTAACCTTAATTGAATGAATATTACAATTATCACCTGAACTAATAATTTCTATATCTAATATAGAACCATCTCAGTTAATAAAATATTATGATTTATTTAAAAAAAATATTAGTAGAATAAATTCAATAGTATTACCTGTTCAATCATTTAATGATATATTACTAAAGTCAATGAATAGAAAATATACTGTTAATGATTATATTAACTTGATATCTGATATAAAAAAACACAATAAGTATATAGATATTCAGAATCATATTATATATTGATACCCATGAGAGACTTTAATAATTTTTTTACAAAATATATACATATCAATAAAATTACCTATACAAACTGCATTTTTGGAATTTCAGGATAGAAAATGAACAATTGCTAATACATTGCCTAATAAAGTTTTGTGAAGTGAATTATTGAAAATGAGACAAATATTACAGAAATTTAAAAAGAAATATCCTAAAAAAATTGTAGGTTAAATGGTTTTTATTACTATATATAAAATATGTGCTGATTTATATGATTTACATTTAAAGATAAAGAATTATTGAAAAAATTATGAAATACTCAAAAAGATAGAGCTATTGATTATGAGTATATTTTTTTTGACGATAAATTATCATTTTATCATGCACATCTTTCTATTTCTGATTTAAATAAAGATACATCTCAACCATTAGTTTATAATAATATAATTATTTGATTAGTTTGAGAGATTTATAATAAGAAATATTTATTAGAGATTTCTTGAATTAATCAAAAAGAAGATGAATTTACAGAATTGGAAGTAATTTGAATAGCTTATGAAAAATTATGAGAAAAGTTTATAAACTATGTTAATGGTGAATTTTCTATATTTATTTATGATAAAAATATAAATACATATTTTTGTTATAGAGATAGATGGGGAACTAATAATTTATATTATAGAATATATAATAATCAATTATTTTTTGCTTCAGAAATTAAATCTTTAATTTTAGATAAACCTATTTTAAATAAAGATGCTTTTATAGAATATATGACTTTTCAATTTTCAATATCTCCTAATACAATTGTTGATTGAGTATATACTTTAAAACCATGAACTTATTTAAAATATTCTAATTCTATATTAAAAATATTTGAGTTTGATAAATATAAATATCAAGAAAATAATAAAACAATTATTCAAGCAATAGAAAATTCTGTTAAAAGAAGAATTCCAAAATATCAAAAAAGAATATTTTTATCTCTTTCTTGATGACCAGATTCAAATTTAATATTATATTTTTTAAATAAATATTATAAATGAAAGATAATAGCTTATAGTTTTAGAACTAAAGAAAATGAAGAAGAAATAAAATATGCTATTAGAAATACTAAAACTTTATGAATAAAACATTTAATTATAGATATGGATAATTATAAATTTGATAATCTAGAGGAAGATATTTATGTTCATGAATGATTAGTTTACTTACCTAATTTATGAAAAATATTGAAAGAAAAGTATTCAGAATATAAAGATATAAAAGTAGAATTTTGATGAGATTGAAAAGAAGAATTGTTAATTTGAAATGATCATTATCCATATAAAGAAATTATTTCTAGATATAAATATTTTAGAAATAAATGATTAATAAAAGAATATAATATAACTCAAGAATTTTTAAACAAAACTATGTTTGATTTTAATTTACAAATGATAGATAAAATTACTCTTAGAAATTGAATTGAAAGAAGACTTCCTTATACTGATTATGAGCTATTAAAATTTTATTGATATAAAAAAAGTATTTATAAGCCAGAAGTAAATAAGTATTTAAATGACAGGGGATGATTATATATAGTTCCAGTTGAATATTGATATGATAGTTGAATTTGATTTAAAAACTTATATGATAAACAATTAATAAAAAATAAAGATATTTTATTTAATAATTTTTTAGAGAATGATAAAAAAACGGATTAATCCATTATATTTAAATAAAAATGTTGTTTTAAACCTAAAAAAATCTTTATATAATAAAAAATATGTGAAAATAATTCAATTAAAGAACTTTTTTAGGAAGGAAAAAATAGATTTAGTTTTTAATGATATATGTAACTCAAGAAAACTATTATTTTATACAGAAACATATAATGGAGTAAATGTGCCTTTTTTTGAGTATAAATGAAGTTATATAAATAGATTTCTTGAATTTATTTATAGTCCCAGTTTTATGAAATATTTATGATTTTTTTATAATGTAAAAATAAGTTTTACAAATACTGATTTGGAAATTGATTATGTTAAATTTTATGAAAAACTATGAAATAATAAGAAATTTATATTGCAAGAATATAATAATAATACTTTTTTATGATGGCATAATGATGTATGATCAGAAAAAAAATCTAGTATATGACGTTTTTGATTATATATTTGAAAAGATTATAAAAAGGAAGAATGATGATTTTTAGAACTATGATATAAGAACGGAGAAACATTTATTGTTTATGATAAGATAATTCCTTATTATAATTCTATTTTTTTATTAATAGTAGAAGAAAATGCTTATCATAAAGTTTGAAAAATAAATAGTGATAAATTTAATAGGAAACTTTTTACAAAAGAGATATTTAAAGTTTAATTATATAATTATTAATTGTTTATGTTTGATTTTATAAGTAATTTTAGAGATATTACAACTCTTGAAGAATATGAATTTTTTCAAAAAAGATATAAAGCTTATGACTTACCTATTTATTTTTTATCTTTAAAAGATTTAAAGAGTTTTTTAAAATTTTATAAATTTCATTTTTTAATAAATATATCTGAAGAAAAATCTTGAAAAGAATTCTCATCTAATTTTTTAAATATGTGGGGGATTTTATCTTGAAGTGATGATATTAAGAAGAAGATTGAAGCTTTTTTAAAATATATGATATCTGTATATAAAAGAGTTTTAAATAAAAATTATTATTGATTAGAAGAAATGAATATTATTTTTAGTTCATTAAATAAATTTTGTACTCCTGATGCTTTACGTATAGCATTAAGTTCTTATTCTTTAATTGATAAAAAAAAATATTGTAATAAATATATTATATGAGTAGAGAATAAAAAACAATGTCTTGATTATATAATTTTATATGAAATTTTATTAAATAAAAATAAAAATTTAGAAAAGAAATTAACTTGTAATACAAAAAATACATATACTTTATTTAAAATTTTATTAAAACAATGAATAAAATAATAAACTGTATAATTAATTTTTCTCAATATAATTGATCTTTTGAATTTATTTTAAATAATAAATGAAATTTAAATAAAACTCTTTTTTATTTTAAATACAATAATCCAAAAGTTATTTTTGACTATATTAATAATATTTTTACTTTAAATAATAATATAAAAGATATTTTTGAATTATATTGAAAAAATATTAATCATATATGATATGACCAAGAAAATAATAGATATAAATTTTATATTTGATTATATAATAATACTTTTAAAGATTCCTTAAAAATTATAAAAAATTGTAAAGATATATTAAATATAAAAGAAAAGTATTCTTTAGAAAAAGATTTTTATAAATTTGATAGTATTTGATTTGATATTACAGAAAAATGAGTTAATATCAAATTGTATGAATTAGTAAAAAAAGATCAAAATTATAATTTATTGGTAGATAATATAAAAAAAGAAGATATTAAAGAGATTTGATATTTAAAAGATTTTTATTGAAGAAGAAAAAAATTTTTTAGATTTAAAAATTATCAAGATATTGAAAAATTTAATAATTATTTTAATATAGGAGGTATTAATAATTTTGAAGAGAAGGTGAAAAATTATTATTTATTACAAAAAAAGGTTAAATATTTTTGTGTTGAATGAGATAAAAAAGAAATTTATTTTGTATAAAAAAGTATGTGTAAACTAAAAGATTGGATAAGTTCTGAATATCTAGAACCAAAAAATATTAAAAATTTAATATTAAAAATTAATAAAGATAATTATTTAGTTTTTAAAGATTTTTTCAGAAAGGATGTTATAGAAAAATTTATAAATGATTTTGATAAAAATGAGAAAATAGTTATAGCTGAAGAAAATTATTTAAACTGAGTGGCTTATGTTAAATGATGTAAAGTATATTGAGATTTTTTAATAAAATTTAAAAATTTTATAGAAAGTAACTTATTTTTAAATTATTTATCTTTATTTATTTGAAAAAAATTAGATTTTTATTTTGAAGAAGATTTAAGTTTAGAACAAATTGAGTATATAAAAAATGAGAAATGATTAATTATACAATGTTTTGAAGGTAAACATTATATGAATTGGCATGATGATATATGAAATGATTTAATTTATTTATTTTATTTGAATAATAATTGGAAAGAAGAATATGGATGATTATTAGAGTTATGAAGAAAAATAGATGATAGTATTATAAAATTTAATTATGTAATTCCTAAAATTAATACTTTTGTTTTATTAAGACCAAAAAATAAATTTTTTCATAGAGTATCAAAAATTAAAGAAAAAAAAGAGAGGTATTGAATTGTTAAATTTTTAAAATTTACATAGTTTATATGATTAGTAATAAATATAAAAATATTTTAAAAAAGTATAATTGATGAAATGATGTATCAGAAAAAGATGATAAAATAAATACTTTTATTATGGTTTTAGATATTTTTAATAATATTGTTAATTTAGATGACTTTACTCATTTTCGTAGAAATTTTCCTCCAGAATGGATATATATTCCAGCAATAAGATTAAGAGATAAACAATTATGGTTAAAATTTTGGAAATATATTAAAAAATATCATAATAAATTTGATGAAAACTTTATTAAAATATCTGAGGAAGATTATATTAATTTAATGATTAATTATTATAATAATATTATTATAAATTGATGATTAGATTATGAAATAGATTATGATATAACTGTAACATTTAATAAAAATAATATATCTCATGTTTTAAAAAACTATTGTAATATAGATGAAATTAATAGGTTTAATAAAAATGTATTAATACATCCTATTGAAGTATATGGTTCTATAAATAAAGTTTTATTTTATAGAGCAACTATTGAAAATAATTA
>JALUWO010000431.1 GCA_027019405.1 Candidatus Altimarinota bacterium
AATTATAATAATCTTCATTTATATATTTTGGATTTGCAAGTATTTTTTGTTTTTTATCATCAAAGAATTTTTTAAATATGGGATAATATTTATTTAAATTAGAATTATTATATATTTTGTCTGTCATTTTAAGATTTTGAATTTTAGGTAACCGACTATTATTAATATTATTTTTTAATGAACTATCGATAAAATCAGTAAGTTCATTCTCTGTATTTTCTATTCAAGTCACTTTAAACTTTTCAATTTTCCAAGCTAATTTAGCTTCTCTTGTATTTGGAGTTCAATATTCTGTTCAAAATTCCCAATCTTCTAAGTATAAATTATCAAGTTGTAAAATATATTTTTTTGTAACATTTGAAAAATCTTTTATATCAAATTTAATATTAGCATTTATAAAATTTGAATAATTTTTAGGAACAAATGTAACAAAATCCCAGCCTATATTTGCTTTATAAATATCAAATTGAATATCTTTCAAAACTCAATTTACAACAACAGGAATTATAGTTTCTCCTACTTTTAATCAAGCAGCTCATTGTATATTTTTATACCACATAATCATCATCTCAACTTCTCATTTACCTACACCTTTTTTTTGAAATTTATTTTTTGTAAACCATCACTCCATAGCAAAATTACAAGATATTTTTTTTGAATGTTCATAATTCCAAGAAGCCTCAACATCTAAACTTTTTAATTTACTTAATTTAATAGGTAATTTACTTCAAGCATCTATATAATTTCCATTCCAAGGTTTATTTCACACATAAACTTCTGGATATCACAAAACATATCCTCCTGGATTTTGCTGTTTAATATTATAAAAATCTTGAATATAAGTAACTACACCATTTGATGAATTATAATACATTTTTGCATCACCATCAGTAGAAGAAATATTCCAAGGATTAATTTCCAATATTTTATTTGGTGTTTTATAAGTTACCCACTTATTTTTAGAATATTGACCTACTAATTTTCATTCTGGTTTAATATTAAATTGATTTTCTTGTTTACTTGTACTTTTTGTATTATTTGTATTTCCAAGGTTTGTTCATTCAGTCATATCTAATTGACTAAACTTAATTTTTATTTCAAATGATGGTGGAGAATCT
>JALUWO010000432.1 GCA_027019405.1 Candidatus Altimarinota bacterium
ATTGAGTATTAATTTTTTACCAATTCTATCAAAAAGAGGCTCTCCCAAACTTGTCTCCAATGATTTTAAAGCCAAAGAGATAGCAGACTGACTCATAGATATTTTTTTAGATAACTGTGAGATATGCGGATCTTCACATAAATAATAAAATAATTCCAACTCTTTAAATGACACTACAATCCTTCATATAATAAATTTATAAACCAAATCGTTAAAATACGACTATATATTCTTAAAAACTCATTGTTTTTACAAAAGTTAATGATAAACATGTTTATTTCCTTTTGGACTTTGGCACCAACACATACAACATCTTAGATTAACTCTTTTAAATCATCTATCCAACGCTAATAACTACAACGATAGATATTCAAGAAGTTGCATAAAAAAGGAATCGCTAATCATTGTTTCTAAACACAACACATCTTAAAACGCCAAACGAGTTTTAATATCTAATCCAATGTCTATAAAGTTTAGCTAACATTTCAGTTATTCTTTATAGGATAATTATTTTCTAACACTTGGAGCATTAACTTTTATGCCATTTGACATATATGCCATAAAGTATTCCAAATCACCCATCCATTTACTGTTTGGCTTATGTGGTACTTCGCCTTGAGCTTTATTACAGCCTACTAATTGTTTTTCCATCGTTCCGACATGTCCCCATTTTAACCTATATACAGGAAAACCGGCAATCATACCCAGCAGTGGAGATTGATAATGAGCCTTTATTCTTTTTCCTGCTCCTAAAACATGACATGTTGCACATGATAAATCCAAATATCCACGTTGTGAATAAAATTCAATCTTACCTCGCCTGTAAGCTTTTGCAGCTGCAGCACTTTGTATTTTAATATCAAACTTCTTGCCTGCGGATGTTGTTTTGCTTGCAAGATATGACTCTAAATATGCCATCTTCATGCCGGTCATCTTCCAAGGTGATTCACTATTATTTACTAAACAATTATCTACCGCTTCAGATATGGTTACGACTCTATCGGTTTTATCATCAAATTTTGGATATAAATTAGTAATTGCCGGATTTGGAAAGCATGTTGCAAATGAATTACCGTTAGCAAATTTTTTATGATAAAGCGCCTCGCCGTTATCT
>JALUWO010000433.1 GCA_027019405.1 Candidatus Altimarinota bacterium
GAAAACTATATAAAAGAGGGAACACTATACAGAGCAGAACTTGCAAACAATTTAAAAGAGCTTGGATTTGAGATAAGAATAACAGATGCTAAAAAAGGCTTTTTTGAGTTAAAAAATGTAGATGATAAAGTAATTGAAGAGTTTAGCAATAGAAGCAGACAGTTAGAAAAATTAGTAGATGATTTAAAAGCACAATATCCGGATAAAAGTGAATCTGAGATAAAACAAATGGCAACATGGAAAAGCAGAGAGTGGAAAGGTGAAATAGATAGAAATGCCGTTATACAAAGCAATAAAGAGAGATTAGAGAATTTAGGATACACCAAAGAAGATATTTTAAAAAGAAACGAAGTAAAAGAGCTTACAGCTGAAGAAAAAGAAGCACTAAAACTACAAGAAAAAGAGATAGCCAATAAAGCGGTAAATAATGCACTTGAAGCAGTTACATCTCAAACCTCAGTTTTTAAAACAGAGGATATTTTAGAAAAAGCAGCTAAATTTACTCTAAAAGACCAGCTGCCAATCAATGCAATAAACAAAGCATTTAATAGAAATAAAGAGATAGTAAAACTTACTGATAACTATTTTACTTCTAAAGAGATTATAAAGGCAGAAAAGAGCCTTATAAAAGCACTTGATGAAGATAAAGCAGTAGGTAGTGTTTATGAAACGAGAAAAGAAGCTATAGAAAAGTTAGAACAATACTCTCTAAAAAAACAAGAGGCAACAGGCTACGGCTTAACTAAAGGACAAAAAGAAGCTGCTGCACACATACTAAGTAAAAATGATTTGGTTATCGGTATCCAAGGCGATGCCGGAACAGGTAAAACTACAATGCTAAAAGCGGTAAATGAGTTTAAAGGCAATACAAAACTAATAGGATTATCCTACACAGGCAAAGCTGCAAGTGAAATTCAAAAAGCTACAGCCTCTAAAGAAGCATTTAAACAGGCAGGAATTGAATCACAAACTATATCAAGATTTTTAGGAAATATTGAAAAGTTGGATGAGGCAGAGCTTGCAGAGTTTAAAGATAGTAAGCTAATAGTTGATGAAGCTAGTATGCTTGGAACTAAAGACGCTAAAAAGTTAGTTGATTTTGCAAA
>JALUWO010000434.1 GCA_027019405.1 Candidatus Altimarinota bacterium
GATTAGATGATTTTGTGATAGAAGAAGATAAAATGAGACACTTTTTAAGAATTATACCTTGAAGTAAACTTATTATTCATTTAATTATATGAATAAAAAAATGGTGAGCAAGAGTTGCTACAAATGTAATACTTATTTTTTTATCTATTTTTGCATTTATAAAGTGAATATTAGATACTTTATATTCATATAGACTAGTTGTTTTATTCTTTCTATCTATATTTTTAGTAGCTTTTACTTTAGATTATACATACAAACCTGCTTGAAGTTTTTTTTCAAGTTTTGTTTGATTTGATTATTTTTATGCTCCTTTTACTTATGCATTATTTAAAGCATTCTTTATGATAATATTTATATTTTATTTATTTTATGTTTTTATTGATGTAGTTATGGAATTAACTTTATGATTTAATAAAGATATAGCATATAAAATGAAAATATTATTTACTCAAATATTATTACTATTAATTTTTAGTAGTTTAGTATTAGGTTAAATAATACTTGATTCTTTTCATAAAACTATATACTAAATTATACATTTATTTATTAATTAATAATAAAAATGGAACTTATAACTAAGACTATTGAAAAGATATTTAATAAAGTTGATGAAATGACTGAAGAAGTTAAACAGAAATATTGAACATTTGAAATAAACAATGTATATTTAACTACTGAATATGATGATTGAGAGTGAGATGATGAATATAATTATGTAGTAGTTGAATTATCAAATTGACAGAATATAAGAGTTGATACAGACCATATTTCAAAACTTAGAAATGATAGTATAACTTGTTATAGTTTATCAAGTGAGTATGATAAAAAACAAATAGGAGATTTAAATAATAAGATTGAAAATAATGATTGAGTTATTATTTTAGAACTTTATATAACAGATGATTGAAAACAGAATATATCAAAAGCTCTGATTTTTGAAACTAAAGATTTGTATAATAAATTATTTGATAAATATATAAGAAATATTAACTTAAGAATAAATATTTCAAAACAAGATGAAAAACAAATTAAACAAAAGTTTGAAAATGACCTTAATAAATATTTTGAGAAAAAAAATCAAATTGATTGGTCTTTATTATTAGTATATTTATATCATAAGTTTGTTGAAAATATTAAGAAAATAAAAAATGAATTTAGAGAAAATAATAATAAAGATGCAACTAAATCAAGTATTGAATACCTTGAAAATCAAATAAATTCTTTAAATAAAATTATACAGGAATTAAAATAAAAAATATTTAAAAATTATTTATATTTATATTATTAAACTTTAATAAAAATGACACAAAAAATAAATATTTTAGCTTTATCAAATAAGTCAAAAGAAGGAACTACTAAAACAAATTGATATATTGAGTGATTTAAGAATAATTTTAAAAAAGTTTTTTGATTAAAAGATAGTGATTTTAATGTTATTAAATGAAAGACAAGTAAAATTTATATGAATTGAAAAGATATTTATGTTGATGATAAAACAAAGATAAATATTGATGACATTCATTTGTTTGTATATTGATGAAGGTTTTTTAATAAAATGACTGAAAGTTTAGTAAAATACATAGAAGATAATTGATGATATGTTATAACAAGTTATAGAAATAACAGGTTATTTGATAAATTTAATCAATATTTAGATATACAAAATTCTGAATTAGCAAAATACTATCCTAAAACATATATGATATTTAAAATTAATAATACTATTGAAGATTTTAAAAATCATATATTAAAAGTATCAAAAAAAGTATGAAATGAATTTGTTATTAAATGCTCAGAAGGTTCTGATGGTGATGAAGTAGAATTAATAAAAAATGAAAAGGATTTAGATAAATATATTGTTATGGTAAAAGAAAAAAATTTAAGATGAATCTTTTTAATACAAGAAAAAATAAATTGCAAACCTTGATTTGATTATAGATGATATGTTATAAAAGATAAATTAGAAAGTTTAGTTAATAGAGTAAATTTAGATTGAGGTTTCAAATCAAACACAACTAAATGAAATGTAATAACTCAATATGTTGATTTAGATAATCAAGATGAAGAATTGAAAAAACTTATAAATTTAATTATAAAACATTTTAAAAAAGATAATTTAAGATATTATTGATTTGATATATTAAAAGATGAACAAACTTGAAAATATTATTTTATTGAAATAAATGTAATTGCTTGATATATGAAAGCAAAAGATAAAGATTGAAATATAATAATGGATAAGTTAGCAGAAAAAATGTTTAGTATTGATTAAAGTTAATTAAAAGAAGAGTATATCTCTTCTTTTTTCTTGAAAAAAAACTAAAATAGTTAATATAATAGTTATATATTTACTAATATAATCAAAACTTATGGCACTTACAGATATAAATAATGATAAATTGAAAGAATTTTTAGCACTTTTTATAAGAAAATTAGAAAAAGGTAGAAAATCTATTGAAGAAATTACAGAAGATAATATACATAAGATAGTAAATGAATATCAAGATATAATTGATGAACAAATAGAAATTAGTCAAACTAAATATTGAGTATTTATAGATTTTAATAGTTTTGCTTATACACAACCTGAATATAAAGAAGCATTAAAAGATTTATCAAAATATATAGATAATGAATGAAAAGTAATTTTTTGACAAAAAGTAAAAAATTATTGATTTTTTATGTGAAAAGTATATTTTTTATTTAATGATATTTTTAATTATACTACTTTTAAAAGTTTTAATGAAAAACTTGACTGGAATCAACTTATTTATTGAATTGATGTACAAAGTACTGAGCTTTTTGTAAAAAGAGAAGATGAAGTAAAACATAATGCAGTATTTGCAATTACTAGGTCTGGTAAAACAGTTTGGTTGCAAAATATTTTATATTCTGCAATGGATAGAAAGATTTATAATCAATATCCTAATTTAAGACCTGAAGCTGTTATTATAGAAAAATCTATGGATTTTGATGATGTTGTAGTTTTTAAGTGAATAACTTATAAAGGTTCATTAGAGTGAAATGATGTAATTTCTTTTAAAGATATTTTACAAATGTTTTTTTATGTAGATTTACAATATAGATATAGGAAATGATTATTTAAGGATGCAGGTACTCAAAAAATTCAAGATTATAATAATGTAGTAGACCCCGAAAAGAAAATAGGATTATTATTTGTTGTAATTGATGAGTTTCAATCTGTATTGAAAAAGTTTGAATGAAATAATGAAACTTATAAATTTTTAGTTTCAAGAATTGCAAAAGTTACTGCTGTTTATACAGATAGTTGAATTTATCTTTATGCTTGAACTCAATTGTATGGTTCTGAGAAGGGTATTCCGTCAAATATAGCAGGTAATATAGAAACAAGGCTTTTTGGTAGATATATTACTGAATGAGATTTATATACTTCTACTATTAAAGATACTTATATAACAACTCAAAATATTTCTAAATGAGATTTGTTATGGACACAAGGTACAGATATTAAGCTTATGAGGTCTCCTCTTCCTTATTCATTAAATATTTTAAGTCAGATAGAAGAAGCTAAGCAAAGAAATGATACAGAATTACTTAAAAAACTAAATGTTTTAAAATTTAAAGAAGTTCAAAAAACTCTTTCAAATTTTGAACTTAAAGATTGAATTGAAACAGATAATGATATTCAAAATACAATTTTTGATGCTAATACTTATATGAAATGATTTTTAACAGAAAAAATTGAAGATTTATTAAAAAAATTATGAGATAAAGATATAAAAAGGTGGTTTAATAGAAGTTTTTTAGAAGAATATTGAATTGATGTAACAGAAATAAGTTGAATGGAAAGATTTTCTTTTACAGTTTTAGCAAATATTTTAAAAACATATATAGAAGAAACAAAAGAAACAGTAGAAAGTTGACAATTCCCAACAGAGTTTGATTTTGTACAATATAAAGAAAGAACTGTCGATAGTGCAGAAATTGTATCTTATCCAATTATATTATCAGATTGGATTTGGAAACAATATTTTTCAAAATTATGGAAGATAAATATTGATAAAAATATTATTAAACAAATTGAAAAAATTTTAAATGATAAAGCTATGGGTTGAGGTGATGAAGCTGAAATGCAATGAAAACTTAAGTTTGTAAATATGTTATTAAAAGTATTAAAACAAAAAAAACAATTACAAATAGAAGATATACAAAAAATAGGGAAAATGTGAATGGAAGAGGCTTGAAAAGTTCAAGAAGTTTTGCAAAGTAATAATATAATTGATGAAATGTGATGATTAATTGATTTACCACAAGATGAAGATGAAATAGCAAATATAGCGATGTCAATAGAAATGAAACCACAAGAATTACAATTGTTAGATACATTAGATGATAAAGTAATACAGATATTCCAACTAGCATTTAAGAAGTTTATAAGAGATAGAAATTAAAAAAAATAAAAAAAAACTTGTTTTTTAAAAAAATACTCTTATATAAAGAATGTATTTATTTTATAATTAAAAAATTACAATGACAACAATAATGGAAAAATTGGGAAAAAGTGTTGAAAAGGTATTAGGTACTAAATCTAATATTAAGAAAATAGTTAAAGATATTGAAACAGATAAAGCATTTATGAAAAAATATGAAAATGCTAAAACTGATAAAACTAAAAAACAATTATTAAAAGAGAAAGTATCACAAATAATTGAAAAAGAATTTGAAGATGTAAAAGAGAGAGCAAAAAGTAAATTAAAAGGAGCATTAAAAACAATTATAGTATTTCCATCTTCAAGATGAATAACAACAAATAGTGCAAACTATAAAAATTTACCAGAGAATATACAAAAAAATATATTCCCAAATATGAATATATTAAAAAAACCTGATGGTAAAGTTATAACTTGAAGACATCCTTGATTTAATATTTGAATGGATATATCTAAAAAAGACAAAGAAACAGGTGAACAAATATTTAAACTAATATGAAAGAATTGAATAAGTATTTTTGTTGCACCATATTGGTCTAGTTGGTATTCTGGTCTTATATACCCATTAACACAGGCATATAGAACTAAGAATGAAAAAGATGATTATACAAATGATGAATATAAATGAAAGAAAAATGAAGCTATAGCTGATATGATTATAGCAAAATGGTTAAGAATTAAAGAAGAGCAAGTAAGTAAATTATATAAAAATGTTAATGATTTAAAATTAATTAGAAGTGCTATTATAAATAAATTGTGAGAAGCAGAATATAAAGATTTAAAAAGAGATAAAAATGAAATAGATAAATTATGAGCAAAACATCCAGCATATATAATTAGTGAACTTATATTGACAAAGAAAAAAATGGAAGATATAAAAATGAATGTATCTAATTATGATAGAACATATTACAAATGAGTTTTTTATAATGAGGGAGATATAGAAGATAAGAAAAAAGAAGATAAGGAAAATAACTATGAACTATTAGAAATTATAGAAGACAGTACTAAACCAGAATATGTAAAAAAAATGTTAAATAAAGTAGTTCCATATTTATTATCATTAAAAGTTAAATATAGAGATATTGATGGTAAAGAGAAAGTAAAAAAATTGCTATCAGTAATTGATTTACATAATATTTTGAATACTGTTCTTAATGAATTAAGATGAAGTTTGATTATAGAAGAGTTCCCAGAAGTAGAGGAAATTATTAAGAATGCTATACAAGATATAGAAGTATTGATTGATAAAACAAATTTGAAAGAATATAAAGATACTAGTTTGGAAGAGTTGTTAACAAATAAAGACAATATTCCTGATATAAATAATGAGGAGAAAGAAAAAAATAAAATTGAAGTTAAAAAAAATAATAAAGACAGTGATAAATCATACCTTAAGTATAACTGATATAAGTTTAGAGTATTTTGGTGAGTTGATGGCGATAAAAGATATTTAATAATGGATATAAATAAAAATTGAAAAACTGAAAAAATTGAAATAATACCATCAATGATATGATTAGGTAAAGTATTCAAAGAATATTTAGATAAAGTAGTAAATGGTGAAGAAGAAATTACTTTGTGATTTATAATATTGTTAATTGAGGATATAGTAAATTGAAAAGCAATACAAAGTTCTGTTAATACTCTTAAAACTGAAAAGTGAGTAGATAATACAGAAGAACAACAAGAAAAAACTCAACAAGTAAGTAAGGAGAAAGTAAATAAAACTAAAAAAACTCAACAAAAAGATATAGAGAAAAAAACTAATATGTTAGCTGGTATGTGAAAAACTGAAACTAAAGCTAAGGCTAAAACTAAAGCTAAAACTAAAGCTAAAAAATAGTTAGTTTTATTTAATTTATAAGATAAAAATGTTAGAAGCAGAAAAAAGAGCATTAGCAATGAAACATCAGAAGGAGAAAGAAGCATTAGCAATGAAACATCAGAAGGAGAAAGAAGCACTGAAAAATAAAGAAAGAGTAGTAAAACAACAAGTTAAGATACAAAAACAAGTAGTAAAAAATAAGCAAAAAATGTTGCAACAATGAAGAAAAAGAAAGTATAGATAAGTTTGATTTAAAATATTAGGAACAAGACATATACTGTCTTGTTTTTTTCTTGACAAAAATAATAATAAGTGTATAATATTATACATAATTTATTTATTTAAATTTAATAAAAATAAAAATGAAAAAAATTAAATTTGAATTAATTTATAAAAAGAAATTTCCTTTTATAAAGCTAAAAAGAATAAAAGAAAAAACTTTAAAACAAAAAATATTAAAAAGTTTATTTCA
>JALUWO010000435.1 GCA_027019405.1 Candidatus Altimarinota bacterium
AGCTCAACAACTTCAATCTTTACCTACTTACGAGCAACTTCTTAACTCAATTGCAGATGCGACACACAAAAAAAATTATCTTATACATATTTACCTAGATGAAATTGCTTTTTTAACCATCAACAAGGCTACCTCGGAGAAACATGCAAATTACAGATTAATTCAAAAACACTTAAAAACTTATGGGAAAGACACTTTGGCATACAATTTAATCCATAATTATTACAAATTTCTTCATGTACGGTTTCAAGCTAAAAAAACTACTCTTCGTTCTGTTCGTCTTGCTTTAACTCCCGCAGTTAAATTTTTAAAATATTGCCAAAATTTTAAAGAAACCATTCCTGCACAATATGCTTTAGATGGCTATCTGTTTTTATATTCTGGACAAAGAGCAACTCTTACGGGTTTTATCAATTTTATTTCTAATACATATCAATATAACTTAGATATTAAAGCATCTCCAAAAGCAACATTAACAAGCCCTAAGGTCTCTCACCAAATTCTCAAAGGAAGACTCATTAAAATAATGCAAAATCCCCATGATAAGCATTTCAAGGAAGCTTATATTTTTAGAACAATTATTGGCTATTTGCATTGGGTTAATGTTCCTCAAAATGTTTTTATCTCTTTTGATAATATCCATAAATCAAAGAATGAAAAGTACTATGTAACTTTATGTGGAAAATCTTTTTATATTCCACTTAAAATCGTTCAGTACTTTAATCAAAGAAATAATATATAAATTTTTTATGCCAACAAAGATACTTTAACTACAAAAAGAAATGTAAGCCATAAAAGTATATATGGATAGAACAGTTAATAATGCACTTGCTCTAACACTCCACTGAATCTTCTTGAATTTCTTATCTCTAATAAATGATACTTTTACAATCTCTTTAAGTAGAAGTTTTTTAATGCTTCTGAAATTGTCTCTCTGCGTTCCATTACTACCTTATCTGTTAGGTTTGATAACTTCTCTGCGAGCTGCTTTCTGTTTTCATGTATATCATATTTCATTATATTATCCTTGTAGTATTTTAGCAATAAAACCGCTATTTCTTGATTTTTTCTCAATAAAGCGAAAAAACTTTTGATAATCAAGCC
>JALUWO010000436.1 GCA_027019405.1 Candidatus Altimarinota bacterium
ACAAAAGCTACATCATATAAATAGTATTTTCTATTTCTTGTTTTATATAAATCATCTAATTGTTTTATCAAAAATATATCTTCCATATACTCTAAATAATTGTATATACTTTGTATTCAAAGATTTATATTTTGACTTTTTAGTTCATTAAGTGTTTTTGTAGTGCTAAATTCTTTTGTTGTATTCAATAAAACTTTTTTAAATAAATATTTTAAGACATATTCATTTGATATACCATATCTTTCTATTAAATCTTTATATAATAAGATTTCAAAATAACCTTTTATCAAATCTTGTTTAATATTTGTATTATCAACCAATACTATTTCTGGGTATGCTCCATATTGTATATATTCAGTTAATAAATTTTGTAATTTTCATTTTTCTTTTGTTGTATAAGCTTTTTTTTGTTCTATGTTTTTAAAACTTAAAAATTCATTAAAACTTAAAGGAAAAACCTTTATATCATATGTTCTTCATCTAAATTGAGTAGAAAGTTCACTTGATAAAAGTTTACTATTACTTCAACTTAAAAATATTTTATATCATTTGTTAAATAGGTATAAAACTGGTTTTGAAAATTCTTCTAATTCCTGTATTTCATCAAATACAAAAAAAGGTTTTCCATCTGGATATAATGAATAAAAATCTTCAAGTAATTTATTTACATCAAAGTTTTTTTCCAAAAAAGAAGAAAAATCTATAAAAACTATATCTTCCAACTTTATTTTACTATCTTTTACAAGCTGTTTCAGTATATAAAACATAAAATAAGTTTTTCCTGCTCTTCTTGGTCACACAAAAGAAATTATTTTATTTAAATCTAAAATCTCATATGGAAAATCTATATTTCTTTTTAAAACTTGTTTTTCTTTAAAATCCTGCTGAAACTCTTTTATTATTTCTTTATACATTTTTAAATAAGAATAAAATAAATTATTTATTCTTGTATAATAAGAATACTTTTTATATTTTCAAATAATAATTTTATCCTAACCCTCTATCTTCCTTAACCTCTTCTTCCATAATAAAATTATTTTCTATATTTGAATAATTTAGTTTAGTTTGGTAGTTTAGTTTGGTAGTTTAGTTTGGTAGTTTAGT
>JALUWO010000437.1 GCA_027019405.1 Candidatus Altimarinota bacterium
AAAGCTCAAAAAACAACATAAAAAATTAGAAGAAGATGTCAATAAAATTATTCCTATAAGATAAACCGACTACAAGATTAATTTTTAAACAAGAGGTAGAATAAATTGAAATATGAATATTTAAAATATTTAAAAGAAAATAACAAAACACTCAAGGTTTTAAGTAGTGATAATTTTGCTTTTACGCTCTCTTTTTTCTATTTTACTTTTATAAAAAATAGAAATATTGCGATAACGCATTCGTTGATACTCAGATATCTTGATGATTATCTATTTGATATAAACCAAAGCTACAATGGCATTTTTCCAAAAAGTGCCAAAGAGTATTTGGATGATTTTTCAAATGAAAATTACGGATATCTGAAAAAATATCATGGCAGTGAAGATGAAGCACTTTATGAGCTAACTCCAAGTACGCAAAAAGCATTGGAATTTTTAGAGGGACTGGAAAAAAGGGAGTTTATCGGAAGCAGATCAAAATTTAACATCATTTTTGAGCTTTTGGAAGAATTAGAGTTTGAAACAAGTTTGGATGATGAGCAAAGAATTCAAAAGCTAGAACTTCAAAAAAAACATATAAATGAACAAATAGAAGCGATAAGGTTGAAAAAAGATTTAAGGTTTGATGCCTCACGGATTAAAGAACATTTTATGCAAATAGATGAAATAGCTCGAAAATTAAAATATGATTTTAGCGAGATTGAGTATAACTTTAGAGATTTAAATACAAAAGCAATGGAGCAAATCATAACGCATGATGATGCAAAAGGAAAGGTGTTAGAAAATATCTTTGATATAGAAGACAAGATCAGACAGAGTGATCAAGGCAAAAGCTTTTTTGCTTTTTGGCAACTTTTAACGGATGCTGAAAAATCCCAAAAGATATCTGATTTGTTGGAAAATTTATATGCGATAGATGTCATAGAAAATTTTGACAAGGATAAAAAGTTAAAAGATTTAAAGTATAATCTTTTGCAAAGTGGTGCTAAAATCTCAAAAGTATCATCCAAACTCATAGAGCAATTAAAAAGATTTTTAGATGAAAGAGTTAGGGATGAAAACAAAAGAGTATTGCAACTTTGTAAAGAAATTCAAAAAAATGCCATTGAGATAAAAAATCACCTTCCAAAGACCAAAAAATTTACAACGATAGATGATAACAAAGTAAAAATAAATATAGTTTTTGAAAAATCATTATATAAGATAAAGCAGACAACTAAACTAAAACAAACCTTAGATGAAGATGTAGTGCAGATAAATATAGACTCTTTTTATGATTTATTTTTTATTGATGAAGAGATTTTAAAGAAAAATATAAGTGAAATACTTCTTTATAAGCCACAATGTAGCATCAAAGATATAGTAGAAAAATTTGAAATTAAAAAAGGCATTGCTGAACTTGTAGGCTATCTTTCCATTGCAAAAAATAGTGAAAATGCCAGAGTAGAAGAGAATGAAACGCAAAAGATAGAGATAATAAGTAGTAATGGTGAGAAAAAAATGGTAAAATTACCAAAAATTATATTTGTAAAACAGTGATACCAAGTTCTATCAATAAAAAGGATATATTTGTGAATACAGATGCAAGAATAGCAATAATCATACTTTTAAAGGGTGTATTTTATAAAAAAGAGAATGAAAAAGCTTGGGCAGAGTTAACAGAGGGTAGTTTTGCATCTATAAAAGAGTATTTTGAAGTGATTGGTTTGGATCTTTTGATTGATGAAGCTGAGGGATATGCCTATGTAAAAAACAAAGCCATAGAAGAAGGTGAAGAAGTGATTCCACGGCTGATTCAAAAAAGGGAGCTTAGCTACAAGGTATCTCTTTTGTGTGTACTTCTTAGAAAAGAAATAGTTGAATTTGATATGCAAAATGAAAACACTCGTGTGATAATTTCAAAAGAGGATATCAAAAAAGAATTATTGCTTTATCTTCCTTTGAAACTCAATGAAGTAAAAATATCCAAAGAGATAGATACTTTGATTAAAAAGGTGGAAGATTTGGGATTTTTAAGGAGATTAAAGAGTGATGAAATCAGCTATGAAGTGCAAAGATCTTTAAAATCTTTTGTGGATGCTTCTTGGCTTAATGATTTTGATAAAAAACTAAAAGAGTATCAAGAGAGTAAATTATGGAGTTAAGATTTGATTTTGCTACCGATGATAAAAGGACAGGTTTTAGACTGGATAGTTTTGAATTTTATAACTGGGGAACATACAACAATCGCATAATATCATTAGACTTAAATCAAACAAATGCACTTCTAACAGGCGATATAGGCTCCGGAAAATCAACCATCGTGGATGCTATCATGACACTGCT
The DNA here is from genome assembly GCA_027019405.1 of Candidatus Altimarinota bacterium. GTDB lineage: Bacteria > Patescibacteriota > Gracilibacteria > BD1-5 > UBA6164 > JALUWO01. The sequence continues at coordinate 2,326 of JALUWO010000437.1, forward strand.
CGTGCCATCTCAAAAGATAGTTTACAACAAAGCAGCAGGAGCAAAAAGCAAGGAACGAACTATCCGTTCATATATATTAGGTGAATACAAAAGCTCTAAAGATGAAAATTATACATCTTCAAAGGCAGTTTCTCTAAGAGATGAAGATAGTTTTAGTGTTTTGCTTGCCAATTTTAAAAATCACGGATTTGATGAGAGTGTGAGTTTGGCTGGATTTTTCTATATCTCAAACTCAAAAGAACATAGGTTTTTTGTAGTATCGCAAAATAAACTTAATATAAAAAAAGATTTTTTTAACTTTGACAGTGATATAAAAAAGCTTAAAAAGAGGCTAAGAGCAAGACCTCATACTAGAGTATATGATGGTTTTATGGATTATTCCAAAGATTTTAGCAGGCTTATGGGGATAAAAAATGCTCAAGCATTAAACCTTTTTTATCAAACGGTTTCGCTCAAAGAGATAGGAAATCTCACGACATTTATAAGAGTACATATGCTTGAGGGTAGTGGGATAGATAAGATAGTAGAAGAGCTTTGTAAAAATTTTGCCGACCTTAGCCACGCTCACAAATCCGTACTTCTTGCAAAAGAGGAAATTGAACTTTTAATCCCAATAGATAAAGATTCCAAAAGATACAAAAATATTGCGAAAGATAAATTTGAATATGAAAATATTAGAGAAGTTTTAAGGATTTATTTTGCAAGGATAGAGATAGAATTAGTTAGAAAAAAGATAGGCGAATTAGAAATTGAGCTTAAAAAATTGGACTCAAACCAAACAAAGATACAAGATGAATTAGAAGAGTTAAGAGCTGATGAGGTAAATATAAAATTAGAAATACAAAAAAATGGTGGCAATAGAATAAATGAGATAGAAAAAGAGATGAAAAATCACGAAATTGGACTCAAAGACAAAAAATCAAAAAATCAAAAGTATAATGAATTAGCAAAATCAATAGGATTACCGGTTGCCTCAAACGAGCATAGATTTTTAAACAATATACAAAATGCAAAAAAGATGATAGAACTTGTTGAGCAAAATTTAAGCAAAATAGAAAATGAAAAGATTAGAAACGGCATGAGCAAAAAACAGTATGAAGATAAATCTAAGAGTATAAAAGAAGATATACTTTACTTACAAAACCATCGCTCAAATATTCCGCATCACATATCCAAGATAAGAGACGAGATAGCAAAAGAGCTGAATATAAATCCAGATGAGCTGCCTTTTGCAGGTGAGCTTATAAAAGCAACGGATAAAGAGTGGGAGGGTGCAATTCAGAGGATTTTGAATAGTTTTGCTCTTTCCTTATTGGTTGAAGATAAGTATTATAAAGATGTAGCTTGGTATATCGAAAAGACAAATCTTAAGGGCAAATTAATTTATCTTAAAATATTTAAAAAAAGCAAAAGAGTTGCTTTTGGAGAAGTTTTAGACAATTCTCTTTTGAAAAAGATAGAGATAAAAGCCGATACTAAACTGTTTGAACCACTTAATGAAATGCTAAATGACAGATTTAATGTGCCTTGTGTAAATAACATGGAAGATTTTAGAAGATTTAAAAAAGCACTCACTATACACGGACAGTTTAAGACAAATTTTACAAGACATGAAAAAGATGACAGGTATGAGCTAAATGATAAAAAAAGATGGGTTTTAGGTTGGGAAAATCTTGAAAAATTAAAAAGTTTTGAAAAAGAGCATGAGAGTTTAAAGGAAAAAATTACTTATCTTGCTGTCTCGTTAGAGCAAATTAAAAAGGATAAGAATACCTTACAAAAACAAAGAGATAATCTTTTATATTTATCAAGATTTGAAGATTTTAGTGAGATTGATTGGTATAGTATCAGTAAAAAGATAGATAAGTTAAGCAGCGAAATCGAAATTCTTAAAAAAAGCTCAGATATTATAAAAACTCTAAATGAAAAGCTTGAAATAACAAAGTCTCAATTTAAAGATAAGAGTATTAAAGCTAGAAAAATTGATGAAAACAGAGGTAGAATTCAAAGCATTTTAAAGACTCAATGTGAAAGAAAAGTAGAGCTTAAAGAGATACTGACTCAGGTGGAAAAATTAATACAATTTATCCAAATATTAGATGAAATATTTTTTAAATATATAAAAAATCCTATAAATCTTACGAATATATCAAAAGAACAATCAAATCTAAGAGGAGTTATCCAAGCAAAGATAAACTCTTTAGAGAAGCAATTAAGTAGATCTCAGGTAAAAATTATAAATATGATGAGTAGTTTCGTAAATAAATTTCCTGTAATTACAAAAGATTTCGATGCAAATATAGAGTCTATGGATGACTTTTCGGCAAGATTGTTTAAACTAAAGAAAGATGATTTGCCAAGATGGGAGAGACGATTTAATGAACTTTTAAAAGAGGGAACTATACGAAATATTATGATTATTCAAGAGGAGTTAAATCAACAAAGTAAAGATATAAAAGAAAAGATCCAAAAGATAAACGACTCTTTAAGAGATATAGAGTATAACGACGGCACATATGTAGAACTTATGGCTGAACAAGGTGCTGATGCTGAGATTAGAGAGTTTAAGCAGGCTTTAAAGAGTGCCACACAAGGCTCTATCCAAGGTGATAATAGTTATGACGAGCAAAAATTCATAGAAATTAAAAAAATTATAGATAGATTTAACGGTAGAGTCGGATATGTTGATATAGATAAAAAATGGACAAAAAAAGTAACCGATGTAAGAAATTGGTTTAATTTTGCAGCCACTGAGAGATATGTAAGTGATGGGAGTGAAAAAGAGTATTATGCTCATAGCGGTGGAAAATCCGGTGGACAAAAAGAGAAACTTGCTTATACAGTTTTAGCTTCATCACTTGCCTATCAGTTTGGAGTAGAACACGACAAAATACAAAGTCGCTCTTTTAGGTTTGTGATGATAGATGAAGCATTTGGAAGAGGAAGTGATGAAAGCACAAGATACGCACTAAGCCTTTTTGAAAAGCTAAAACTACAACTTTTAGTGATAACTCCAAAGCAAAAGATAAATGTAATAGAACCGTTTGTAAAAAGTGTACATTTTGTGGCTAACCCGGACGGCATGAGCTCATCTTTACTTTCCATGAGCATACAAGAGTATCAAAAGAATAAAAAATGATATTTTTTGATATAAAAGAAGTTTTATCAAAAGCGAATAGAATATACACTAGTATGAAGATATTTGACGCATTTATGCGAGGTGAAGAAATCTTTCCGCATGTGATTAAGCTCAAAAGAGTAAAACAAAGTGATATACAAAAAAATTATAATACCATTTTAAAAGAGATAAATGAGATTGAAAAATCAGGGTTGAATTTTGAATTTAAAGAATTTGATTTTAAAACTATAGGAAAACAAAAGCTTCCTATTGAGGTGAGATTTGATAAAATAAACGATTTTTTAAAATTCATAGGCAAGCAGAGTGAATATTCTCTTTTCGTAACTAATTACGAAAAAATTATCAGTAGATATCCAACTTTAAAAACTCTTTTTATTGCAAGAGCGAATCAAATCATACAAAATCTTACTGTCTGGGATAAGCTTCTTCAAATTTGCGACTATTTTGTTAAAAATCCAAAACCAAATATCTATATACGAGAACTATCCATACAAGAAATTGACACGAAATTTATAGAAAAAAACAAAACTATCTTGGATATGCTACTTTCGAATATACTAAAGCAGAGTGAATTTGATCACAAGATTACAAAATTTGGCAATTATGGGTTTGAGAGAAAATATGGCTTGAGATATCCTTTACCCTTAATTAGATTTAGGATTTTAGATGAAGATTTGTATATCAATGGTTTAAGCGATATAACTTTAAATATAGAGGAATTTAAGAAATTAAATCTTACATGTAAGAGTATTTTTATAGTAGAAAACAAGATTACCACCCTATCATTTCCAAAATTAAAAAACTCTATAGTTATATTTGGAAGTGGGTATAAAGTAGGGGTTTTAAAAGATATTTTTTGGCTTGCAAATAAAAATATTTACTATTGGGGTGATATAGATAAGGATGGATTTGCTATACTTTCACAAGCAAGAGGATACTTTAGACAAATCAAGTCCTTTTTAATGAATGAAAAAGTTATTGAGCTTTTTTCACATTTGAGTGTTAAAGATGAAAAAAATCAAAATAAAACAAAAAAACTTGATAATTTGACCAACAGTGAGCAAAAGATTTATAAAATTTTACAAGATGGCTATAGGTTAGAACAAGAGAAGATACCTTTTGGGTATGTTCTTGATATATTAGCTGATATTAGGAAAAATAACTAGTATCACACCATCAAACAAAAAAACAGTATAATTCCGTTTGAGATTAGATAGGGTAACATATTGTTCAATAACTAAAGCAGTTCTTTTTAAGTCTTAATCTTAAAGAGTGTCTAGCTTGTAGGTCAGTCAAATA
>JALUWO010000438.1 GCA_027019405.1 Candidatus Altimarinota bacterium
TTAGATTTACATATCATTTTTTCAGAGGATATTGTAAAAGAAAATATAGATAAACTTTTGCAAAATGTAACGGCTAATGTACAAGGCAATAAGAAAAAATTAATTGACTTAAAAACTCAAGATGACTTTAAATTTGCTATAGTAAATTTTGATAAGTTACAAGAACAACTAAATGATGAATCTTTAAAACTAAAAGGGAAATATCTATTATGTTTTTTATCAAGAGGTAAAGGAAATGGACGTACTAGTTCAAGTTATGAAAAACTTGCCAAAGAAACAGATTTTTTAATTCACTCATCTGATAATGAGAATAATATCGAGCAAGACAGAGCTTTTTGGTTGACACATAATAAGGTAGTGGTTCAAAGTAGTGATGCTCATTCTATGGACACAATAGGATCTAGGTTTACTTGGATTAAAGCAAATTTAACTTTTGAAGGTTTAAAACAAATAACTTACGAACCAACAAGAGTATTTATAGGTAAAAATAAACCACAAGAAGCATTACATAAAATAGAAGAAGTAAAGCTATTATTTAATGCTGATACAAAATGGGAAAATGATAAGTTTTGTTTTGCTAATTTTAATGAAACCATAAATTTTAGTCCATTCTTAACATGTATAGTCGGTGGGAGAGGTAGTGGGAAAAGTACATTACTTAACTTAATAGCAGAAAAAATAGATAAAGCAAATAAAGATTTTTTTGCAGAATTAAATCCAAGTGAAGTCAAATCTAAAGTTTTATTTTTACCAGAAGAAATTGAGAATATAGAATTTTTAGCACAAAATAAAATTGAAGAATTTGCAAAAGATTCAAAGAAATTTACAAAAGCTATTTTTGATAGATTAGATAAAAAAGCCAATGGTAAATTAAATTATATTGAAAAAAATATAAAAATAAAACTTGAAATATTTGATAATCAAATAACGTTACTTGAAAAAAGGGTTTCTTTACATAGAGAGCTAAAGGACAAGAAAAAAGATTTAAAAAAATATGAGGGTATTGTGAAAACTCTTACTGATACACAATACTTACAAAATAAGGACGAATTGCAAAAAATACAAAAACAAATAATTGATTTAACAAATTCTAGGATA
>JALUWO010000439.1 GCA_027019405.1 Candidatus Altimarinota bacterium
ATTTTGTTATATTAAGAGCTAAATTTAGATTATCAATGCAAATATTTTTTCCTAGATAATTCTAGGACTTTTCTTAATCTGTCTAGTGTTTTTTCTTTAATATAACAGTCAATTTTTCAAGAACACATTTTAACACATTTTTCACATTCTTTAATCTGTTTAGCATATTTTCTCAAATTTCCAAGTTCATTAGATGGAGAAGCCAATGATATACCTATACATTTAGTTTTTCAACAATTCATTTTTAAATAATTATAATTATAATTTATTCACAATCTTTCTTACTACTATCAAAATAACATACTTGACTATCATCAATAGCATTATATACATATCAAGTATTATTATTTCAACTATAATAATAACTTCATATTGGTTCTCTTGTTAGATCAATAAAGTAGTCATTAATATTTTCTAATTTAGTAGAATATCAAGAAAATATATATTTTTTATCATAATCTTTATCTGGTATTAATAAATATCAGGTATCCTGGTCTGTAAATTTAAAATCAAATTGTAATCATTTAATATTTATCCGATCTGCATTTTTTACATCCCATACTTTTACACTATCTTTATAATTAACACTATCATAATTACTAATAGCAGTAATATAATTTTTCATATATGCAAATCTTGATTGATATACTAATTTAGTATTCAGGTCTGATATTCTATAATGTATCAACTGCCAATTTAGTGCTACATTAAGTCCAAATAATCATAACACAATGAATATCATAAAATTTACTATTCAACTCATTTAATTTTATTTAATTGTAAATTGTATTTCTTTATTAACTAAATATTTATTAATATAATCTATTAAATTTTGTTTTTTCTCTTCTGTTGGAATAATAATTTCATTTGTTAGTTCTCCAAATCATAGTATAATTCAATATGTTTTATATTTAGTTTTTGTTTTGTTTAGTCTTAATTTAGTTATTTTAACTTTAAATTTAAAGGAAATGCAAGGAATTGGTTCATCTGCACCAATTGCTATATATTCTTTATCACTAAAAGAACTTCATCCATACTCTACAAATTTTCAATCAATTCATTTTATCTCTTTTATATCAAAATAATTGATAAGTATAATGTCATCAATATTATATGTTTTTAAATTTTTTCTTATTTTTTCTTTCTTTTTGACTAGTGTTGGCTTATTTGTATTTCAAGCATCATACTGTCTTAATCTGGAATTAGTTAATTTTTCAGTATTTTTTCTTGTATGTTTTCACCAGTTTTGTCAAAATGCTTGTTTAATTTTGTTATTGATTAACATTATTATTTTAATAACAACTTAAATATTTTTAACTCACTTAAGATAATACATCTTAGTTTTCCATTTTTTGTCTTCCAATACTTCAAACATATATTCTTTTGTTCAAATAATAACTGTATCATAACAAATATGTTTGCAACTTATGTTTTCTTCTGTGGATTTTTTAGCTTTAATTTTCATAAATTCTTCAAATTCTTTTTCTTTTATTTTATCAGAGCTTCAAAAAATTATTTGATTATTATGTTTTACCATTTTGAAATATTCTTTATTTAAAAAATAAATATAACACATACATAGTAACTATCAATTGCAATACTATAATTAATAAATATACAAAGACATTACCTAAATCAAGTAATTCTTTAAATATCTTTTTTAGATATACATATCAGAATATAATAACAGCTATTAAATATATGCCTAATATAATGTTAATATCAATTCATATAAATTTATAACTAGACATAGCTAGTATTCCTAATCATAATACTATGACTATATATATTACTAAATTTTTGATAATACTAAATACAGATGATATTCATTCTTTTCTTTGTTTTTTGATAAAAGAATATGATAATTCTTTTGACATAAAGTATAATAATATAATCCAAGAAAATCATAATAAAATAACATCTTTTGCTCAAACATTATAACTAATATGATTAAAATATCAATGAATTACTAATAATACTATTAGTGCTATATTAAGTATAGTTACTATAAGGTTTACTACAGTTTCTCATATTTTGCCTGTACTAACATATATTAATGATCTAACTCTATTATTGGTTATTCCCCAACAAATAGGGATACCACTAACTGTAAAATAATCTCATATAATGTGTGATACTATAAATAACAGTATCAACATATAACTAAGTTCTATAGTTCATAGTTTATAAAGATATAATAATCATATTATATATCAAAATAAAGCAATTCATCATAGTATATTTTGTATAAGTTTTATCTTAAAGAACTTTATTAGTAATCATAGGGTCAATAGAATAGAACCTATTAATATTCCAACATAAACATCTCAATGAATTAAGTTGCTAATTGTTACTGCAGTAGAAATATTATATCATAAAATATGTACTATACTAAAAATTCAAATAAGTAATAGATAAACTATATTTCATAATATGAAACTACCTAGTAATGAATGGCTCCATCCTCTATGTTTACCTGGCAATGACAATCATTTTTTAGACAGACTATCCTGTCAATGATCTGCATCTGCTAAGATAGCAAGAAATGGTAATAATATAAATATAGGACTAAATACATTTAAAAAATAAGCACTAGAAAACATAGTGCTATATCAAAAGTTTATATGGGTTGGTTTTTGCATTTACTAAACAATTAAGTAATTAAAGTCAAATAATTAAATTATTTAATAAGTCATATCTTTTTTAGAACTTGAAATATTTCTCTTGTTATAGTTTTCTTTAACATTTTAAAATCAACTACTCATGTTTCTGATATGTCTAGTGCTTCTTCTGTTATTATATCATATACCACCATTTTTAGTATTTGTGGGATATCTTCCTTTGATATATCTTTTCATCCATTTTGTTCTATTTTATTGATAATTTTAGCAACTCTACCTTCAGTTGCATACATTGTTGCTATATTATGCATTTTTTCTTCTAATTTAATTTCTTCTTTTTTCTTTGGATCTGTTATATACTTTCTTTCTGAAAATCTTTCAGCAACTATCTTAGCATAATTTCTATTTCAAAATACATTAACAAAATTTATATTTTTAATAACAACTCCTTCACCAGTTGGTCATAATACACTTTTTCAAACATATTTTCTAACTTCTTCTTCTGTTGGATTAATAAGAACCGCAAATATAGTTGGAGCTAAAATTCAGTATTCTTTAGCAAGTTCAACTACTTGTTTAGGATTTAAATATTGTCTAGTATTTTTATTAAATATATCAAATATATGAAACTTATTATAAGCATTGGCATTATAGTTTCATATTGTATGTTTAACTAGCCATTCACCATATAATATATAATTTTTATTATCTGCTAATAATTTTAATATTCCTTGATGATTTTCAATATATTCCCTTGCTCATCTAAAACTTTCATCTGGTGTTAGTTCTCTATTTCTACTTGCTATTTTAAGGTTTCAATTTTCAACATATGCGGACATATTTGCACCATCTATTTTTTCTTGTATTATACATTCACCATTAAGTATTCATTTAGTTTCTTCCTTTCAATATGCATATATTTTATCATATCTTCTCATGTTAGTTGTATTATCTTGTGTTTGTTGTGTATTATTTGTCATATTAGTTTGTTTAGAATTTAAATTTAGTTTTTTATTCTTTAATATTTCACTTGCTTTTAAGAACATAGTTGTATTATATTAAGATCTAAATAATACAACTATTAAGCAACTAATATTAAACAATATAATCTGGACTTGGATAATCTTTATTATACTTTAGCTGTCAATTAATAAGCAAATTATATTTTCAAGTCTCATTATTTTGAACAACTATTGCTTCTTTTTCATTAAAAAATAATGTCCGTTTAATATTATAGTTATTTAGTATTTTATTTTTCTTAATACTTTTCATTTTATATGAATATTCATTATTTCTCATTTTCATAACATATTATCAACTAAATATAATCTTAGTTTAATAATATATTAGAAATATCAAGTTTATTTTGTCTTTAATTTATTTTCATACATTCTTTTGTCAGCTTTTCTAATTAAATCTTGTATATTTTTTCATTCTTTTGAATTAGCATATCAATATGCAGTTGATAAATAAATTTTTTCTTTTTTGTTAGTTGTTTCATTAATAACTTCTAATTTTGTGTTTTCTAACCATTTTAATAATTTTCATATTTTATGATTTATTTCAGTTTTATTATCTAATGAAATAATACAAAATTCATCACCATGAAGTCTAGCAATATAGTTTTTTTCTTCTCAAAATATTAATTTTAATAATTCTGCAAACTTTTTAATTAGCATATCACCAACATCATGTCAGTATGTATCATTAGTCTTCTTTAGGTTATTAAGATCAAAATATATTAAATTAAATTCTTTTTTTTCTTCCCATAATATTTCTAACAAATTGTTAATAAACTCTTCATTCCACAATTTAGTTAGCGGATCTTTTGTTGTTTTATCATAAAAACTTCTAATAAAAGATATTGAAGAATTAATATCTTTTTTAGATATTGCAATATAATGTTTTTGCTCATTATTAAGTTTTTTCATTAATCTCATTTTTTTTACAATATTTTGTTGCAATTTTTTAAATTTGTTATCTTCTTTCAATCAATATTTAGTTAACATATCTTTTAGATGTCTAATTAATTCTTCTTGTGTTTCATATATTTCAATAATATTTTTTTCTGTCTTTGCAGTTATTGCATCTAAATTTAGTATTTTAGATTTAAGACTATTGATCCAATCAATATCTATAATTTGACTTTCTATTTTTTCTAGCATAAGTTTTTTAATAATTAATAAATGAATTATTTTCTTTTTTCTTGCTCATCTAAATCACTATTTAGATAAGTTGCAGATATTCACTTTTTTCTAAATTTTCAACTTGGTCTTTCATAAGTGATTTCAGTGGACTAACTACAATAGTTAAACCTTTCTTTAATAAAGCTGGTATTTGATAAACTATACTTTTTCAACCTCAAGTCTTTTCAATATAAGCAATATTTTTATCTGTATAATATTTAATTTCTTTTGTGGTTTTTATCATTTTTAGTAGGTTATAATTATATAAAAAATTATACTCTTTTAATTTTCATCTTCATTAAATCAAAGTCATACAATAAGAAATATTATTATAAATATAACAAGAGAAGATATAAGATAAGTATAAGCAAATACTTCAATCATATTTATTATTTTTTAAATTAATAAAAACTATTTAAATTAATAAATCATATATAAGTTATAATCATTTAAATAAATAATCAAGTTAATTAGGAAAGTTTTAATAGTATTATTCAGATAATTATTATCACAGAGAAAAAAAGTTTTAGTATAAAATCATTTTTCTTTTGTATTAACTCATACTGAAATACAATAAATCATATTAAATTCTTCTTTAAAATCTTTGTATTCTTTATAATGTTCCAAAATTTCCTTGTTAAATAATTTTTCTGTATTTTCTAAAGGTATTGTCTGCACATCAAAATATAAGTTCATAATTAGTTTTGTTTAAAGAATTAAATTTAATTAATCTTAACTATTAAAAACTATAATAATATAAATAATATTTCAATTTCAATTTTTATTTGATTTTTAATTAGAAATCTTTAATAGTTGTACTCCTTTTATATTATAAATAACCAAATAACAAAATGTTAAAAATGTTTAAGAAAAATAAGGAACAAACACCTTTTGATGGAATGTGTTCTAAAAGAAAATGTGAAAAATTTGGAAAAGAATTAGTTAATATTTTAGATGCTTCAACTTCAGATATTTCAGAAGATAATATCAATGAATTTGAAAGGAGACTAAAAAGATGTAATGAATGTTTTCTAAAGAATAAAGCAAATCACACTACAGTGAAAGAAACCAGATGAACATTAAGCACAATAGTACATTATTATAACTCATCAAAATCTAAATAAAGACAATAAAACAAAATAAAAAAAACTAGAAGATAAATTTGTCTTCTAGTTTTTTTTTTAAAACTGCAAATGAATATTAAATGTTTTCATTAATATACACCAACTTAATTTCTTTATCATCTATAAATTTATACAAGAAATCAACACTATCTACTTGCATATTTTTTCAATAATATAAATCACTAAACATATAATCAATTCAACTAAATACAGACAGTATATAGTCCATATTAATATTCTTAAATTTATCTAAAACAGCAGTTAATAGGATGTTCTTAATAATATAATTAAGATATCATCTACCATTTTGCAAAGATATTTCTAAATGTCATGGAAGTTTAACTATCTCATTATAATAATTAGTTTGTACTGCTATAATATCTTTAAGATATTTAACATCAGGATTATTTGTTCAATATTGTTGCTCTAAACTATTTGTATAATTAACAACATTATTTTGAAACATTGTTCATAATGTATTTAATATTGATCTGTTATATACTGCTACTTGCAATAATTTAGTTTTCATTGGTTCCATAATTAAACTCTTAATTATCTTTTCATCAACAAATGATTTATTTATGTTAAGTTTATCTAACAATATATCTTCTGTATTTATTGTACTAGACTTTATATTATTTTCTTTTATTTCTAACTGTTTATACTTATACTCTTGCAATTTATTAGTTCACCTGCTAAATTCTTGGAATATTTTTAAACTTTCATTATTAGAGAATGCCATAATATTAGGATGTGGAATATTTCAAACTACCATATATAACATATTACTAATTCATTTTTTA
>JALUWO010000440.1 GCA_027019405.1 Candidatus Altimarinota bacterium
GCAAACTTCACCATTTATGCTCTACATTTGCCAAAACTGCAGTTTCTTCCTGTCAAAGCTTTATATTTTCTCTTAAATTTTCATTTGTTTTATAAACAAGAGAAAAAGCAAGCAAATATGCTTGATTCTTATCTACCCCAGCTTTTACAAAGTCTTGTTCTTTTTGATTTATTTCTGTATTAATTTTTTTCTTTAATTTCGGATCTTTAATTTGATTAATTTCTTGTTTAAGTTTTTTTACCTCAGTTGAGAAAATACTTTTATCTATATCTTCCATAATTTTATTAATACTTTCATTCTTTTTTATAGAAATTATTTCTTTTTTTGCTGTCTCATAAGCTTTTTCTTTTGAAAAATGATAACTAGAAATAAGTTTATCCGAAATAAGATTTATAGTTTGTAAAAGTTTTTTATCTATATTTTTTACTCATTGCTTATCATCAATAGTTTTTAATTCTTCTGTTTGATTTTTTAATTCTTCTTTTTGATTTTTTAATTCTTCTTTTTGATTTTTTAATTCTTCTTTTTGATTTTTTAATTCTTCTTTTTGATTTTTTAATTCTTCTTTTTGATTTAATTTTTCTACATCATCATTAAATCAATTTATCATTTCTATAATTTTAGCTGGTTTAATTTTTAATTGAAATTTTAGAAATTTTAAAGTTTTTGATCATTTTTCTTTTTGAAACTGATCTACAAACAAAATAGTTGATAAAACAGATTCTGTATTATCCAAGTTATTTTTTTCTAAAAATGATATCATTGTTTGAAATATCTTATATCATTCTGGATTATTTTTATGAAAACTATCTATTTGTTTAACAAAAAAAACTTCTGAAATTCATTCAGTTTTTTTTAGACTCGAAAATAGTTCTTTTGAAGATAATTCTTTTATTTGTTCTTTATTATCATCTTGCTTTTTTTGTTCTATATTCATATTTTCAATAGACATTTTTATTTTTGTTTTAGTTTAAAATTTATGCTAATCAATAATCTTTTGGTTTTGCTTTTTTATCTATATCTTCTAATAATTTAATTATTTCATTAATCTTTTTTTGATATCTTTTGTAGTATGACTCTTTTAATTTCTTTTTT
>JALUWO010000441.1 GCA_027019405.1 Candidatus Altimarinota bacterium
GTCCCCGACATGTTAGAACCAAGAACGCTCTCATATCCGACTCGTAAACTCGCGTCCACTCCGCGTAGCTCTCCCCAGTGAGACCGTTTTATGTTGACTGCGTGTCTTATTTCTTGAACTTCCGTTATTTTTTTGTTTTATCGTTCCACTACGTTACACTTTCATTGCGTTTCACTTTAATAAACTTAGGTTATGTTAAATCAAAAGGTTTACAAATTACAGTTAATCAAATATTAATTTATTTAAATAGTTATCTATATTATAAAATAAATAAGTATATATATTATTAAAAGTACTGATTATTATTATTACTATTAAATTTAGAAAATCCATATCTATATATATAACAAGTTTACTAGTTTATTTCAATTTATAGTAAGTTACAGATACTAATGAAGTTTATTGAATTTATGTAAATTTAATCAAAAATACTGTTTTTTAGTAAATTTCTGAAAAATGCTCAAAAATGAGCAAAAATGTGAAAAATGTCCGATTTTAGGCCTTTTTTTCCAGGGTGGGGGGGTACCCCCAGGGGTCAGAAAAAAGTAGGCCTAAATATCATCGGGTTCATATGGGGATTTTTGGGGGTACCCCCCCCACCCCCCTAGGGATCATCGGGTTCATATGGGAAAAAGTGGGGGTACCCCCCCACCCTGCGATTTTCCAACTTTTTTTTAAAAAAAAAATTTTTTTTTTTATTTTTTTAAAAAAATTTATAAAAATTTATAAAAATTTTCATTTTTTTTAAAAAATGGCCGAAATTCCGAAATTAATTATGGGGGTACCCCCCCACCCCCCATGTTCCAGATTTTGTACAAAAAAGGCAAAAGTGGCACAATTTATGATCGGCCTCATATCGGCCCTTGGTTTTCGTGTACCGATTCGCCTATTACTTAGTGACGCCGAAAAGGGGTCGAATTTCAATAATTAATTTCGGAATTAATTGCCACCCCCCGGACCCCCCATTTTGACCCCTCTTTTTTCACTTTTTTCACTTTTTTCAAAAATGAAAAAAAGCCAAAAAAAGTGGTTCCGGGAGGGGGTCTGGGGAGGGCCCAAAAAGCCCTAAAATTGATCAAAAATCGATAAA
>JALUWO010000442.1 GCA_027019405.1 Candidatus Altimarinota bacterium
ACACTGAAATTGTAGTAAAATACAAAAAATTTATACCAGGAGATAGAAAATGGAAATTTTAGAAAATTTTAAAGAGTTGCAGATAGAGAAAAATTTTGCTATGTTTAAGACTATATATTCTATTTTTGAGAAAGATAAAAATAAACTTAAAAATAAATTTACGGAATGGATTTATAAAAAATTTTTTGATGAAGAGATATTTTATGCAGAAATTGATATAAGAAATTTAGAGCAAAATGAATTGCAAAAAATAGACAGTTTCATTAAAGAAAGATTGAATCTTTTTTCAAATTTGTTTCCTAATATATCTCTAGAAAATACAAAAAATTATGACAGAGAGAATGAATATTCCAATAAAACATATATAAAAGAAGCTAAAAAATCATTAAAAAATATTAATTCACTGGAAGCAGTTAAAATATCTATGCATAAAAAATTTACAAAAGATCATATAACAAATTCTTCTTACTTTTTTAAAAATAATGAATTGGAAGCAAGACGTAAAAAAATTGTATCTTACCTTTCTACTGAGTTAACTATTAATGATATTGTAGGTAGACTCAAATTACAAATTAGAAATAGTGTCCCTGAATATTTAAACGATAATGAAATAAACTCATTAGCTGTATTCATGGGCTCTGAAGTGTATTTTAGAACAAAAAAACAGTTAATATATTGCAAAAACTATAGAAAAATTGAAGAAGAATATAGTAATTTAGAACATTTATTAGCTATTTTCATTAGAAATGATATAGATAAAATTCTTGCAGATAATAGTTCTGATGAAGGTATTGAGAAAGCTAAAGAAAGAATTGATGAATATATAAAAAAATAAAAAAATATTATAATTTTTAAATATAGAGAGTATTTAAGTCATAAATTATGATTTTTTACTCTCTATTTCTTTTGAAGCCATACTTAAAGCTATAGCCATTACAACTAGTATAGTTAAAGTGATGATTGTTATTTCTGTTTGCATTTCAACTTCTCCTTGTAAAAATAGTAAGTATAAAAACTATTAAATTGAACTCTTTGAAAAATATTAATTTATTGAAAAAGTTAACCATATCTCTAATCAATAAATTTTGC
>JALUWO010000443.1 GCA_027019405.1 Candidatus Altimarinota bacterium
ATGGACAACTTTCTTATTATAAGCTACATAAGACAACTTAAATAATCAAGTTGATAAAAATTGATGAACAAGATTAAATAATCATTCTTGAATAGAAGAATTAGTTTCATCTATATCAATTAATCAAATAGAATATCATTTTATTAAACCATATTTAGATAAATTAATAGTATTTCAAAAACTATCAGTAATTTTTCAAGCAAATACCAAAGGAGATTTTCCATCAGCTTTTATGTTTGAAGTATGTAATATATTAGTAAGTTTATAGTTATTATTTGGAATTATTTTAATTTTAATATTTCATAAAACACCTAATAATTGAGGAGTTCAATCCATAGTTCAATAAAGATATAAATAAGCTTTATAATTTCATGATTTTTTAAAATTAAATTTTTTCAAACTAAGATCTGTATTTGATTGAAACTTAAATACTAAATTTTTTACACCAGAAGTCCAATCTAAATTAGTAGAAGTATTTAATTTTGCCCATCCTATAGTATCCATACCATTTTCATCTCTAATATTTAATTGAACACTATCAATAGGAATAATATCTCACTTATTTTTAACAGGAGTAGTTAAATTCAAATTATTAAATTCAATATCATCATTATCATTTGCATACCCTACAAACTCTGTTCAATCATTATAGAAAGCAACTCAATTTTTAATTTGTAAATTATCAGTATTAATTACAGCTCATTGAAAATTAGAAGCATCTGTATTAACAGTAGTAGAACAACTTCATATTTCATCATTTTTATCATAAGATCATGCATTGGAAGAAAATCAAACATCTATATTTTCAGGATAAAATATATCTGTTCTTTTTCATCATATAGTATCTTGTGAATTATATGATGGGTCATCTGCATTAGGATCATACACAACCATAGCTGTAGTAGAAGCTACATGGCTTTCATGTCAATCAGGAGTAAATCATAATTTTGTAGCAAAATTACTTTCTCATTTATATTGATTATAACTACTCCACCAATATAATCATCACCAAAATTGATTTTTAAAATAATTATTATTACAATAATCTTTTGTAGTATCAGAACAGGGTAAATCGTAATTATAA
>JALUWO010000444.1 GCA_027019405.1 Candidatus Altimarinota bacterium
TTTGTTGTGTTAAACTACCATTATTTTTATTTGACGAATTACATCAAGCTAAAATCAAAGTAGTTGTTAAAATTCATAAAGTAAGTAATTTTTTCATATTGAGTTTTTAGTTTGTAAATATTATTTAATAGGAACTATCTTAAATACCATATAATTTCAATCATCTTTACCTTTTATTTTCATAAGAGCATATCAATCATATAATTCAATTTTAGATGCTTGCCAAGAATTGTAATTATAGCTTGAATTGTCAAAGAAAATAGGAGTATATCAATCTTTCCAAGAAACCTTGAATATAAAAAATTTTATCTTATATGTCTTTTTCCTTATTTTTGTTTTATATTTTGATTTGTAATAATCAGAAATTGAAATTCAGATTTTTTTTAATCGTTTATTTAGCAAATTAGGCACTTTACTAGATAATTTATTAGAATTTTCAAATTCTACTTTTTTTCATTCTTTTAAATTTCCATTACTTACAATAAATAATCATCAAGTATCAATTTTTCAGCTATAAATTACATATCAACTAGAATATTTTTTTATATTTTTTATTACAATTTTTCAATCTTTAGGCTTTCAATCACCTTCTTCATAAAATCATATTGAATCATTATATCATGCATCTTCTCATTCAAATATAATTTTTACTTTATTTGAATAAGCAGAAATTTTAGCTAAATCTTCTAAGTTAGATATGTTAACATTTTTTACACTTACTCAGTTAATATTACTTACTCAAGCACTGACTGAAAAATGGTTATCATCAAATAAATTTACAGTAGGATCTTGATCTTTTACTGCATTATTTAGTATGCTTCAAGGTGTAAGTGCCTTCATAGCTGTTTGTATGATGGCTTGTTTTTTCATAATAAAAGGAACATCATCCACCTTTTTATTGTTAAGTTCTTTTAAATCTATTTTTAAAATATCTTTTAGTTTGTCATATTGTCATGTTAAAGAACTTGTATTTTTTATTGACTTAACTATTGAAGCTTTGGCTGTTCCTAGAGTAAGATTGTCAAGCTCCCAATAGATATTAAAAATTCATTTAAGATTTAATCAACTAAGTGGAATATTACT
>JALUWO010000445.1 GCA_027019405.1 Candidatus Altimarinota bacterium
AGCCATCAATTCTCTTTTAAATAAGATAATGAGAAAATTTTTTCATTTTCAATTATCTTTCAAGCTTCTAATCAAAGAAGGTCTTTTAGTATTTTATATCTTGTCATTTTGTTTTAATTAAATTTTTAAAATATTTTTTACATTCAAAACTCATTTAATAAGTCTTGAATTTGTGGGTTCTCATAATTAAACCCACTGTCGATAGTATTTGTGAAAATACTATCTTGTAGCTCTTGTTGTAAAGCTTCAATATTGATTTTTCTTTTTTTAAGCTCATCTTTATTGTCTTCGATAAACTTATCGGCTTTTTGTTGCAATAATCCGTATATGACATCATTGCAACTTATCTTTTCAGATATATCTGTTGCAGTTTCTACAGCTTCAAATATATCTAAATTATTTTCTTCAACTAGGCTTGCTATAAACAAGCTGTCTAGTTCTTTGCAATTTAAAATTGCTGATATAATATCTACTAAAGTTCCAATTTTTACTTGTTTCATTTTGTTTTAATTTAATTTTTAAAAGCATAGCTACTAGCTTTAGGCTGATAAGCTATGAAAAAGTCAAGCTATTTTTTTTGTCCGGCTTGACGGCTTTCGATTTTTTAATGAGAACCTAGAAACTCTATTTAATATATCCACCACATATAGTAAAGCAGTTCCTATATACTCCACCTGTGGCTTTGCCGCCCCGTCGGTTCCTTGTTTGGCTCTTTGTTTCCCAAAGTCCAGCAAGTCGCCCCGCTTCGTGGCGGTTTATTCAAAATATAAACTGTTATATTCGAAATATAAACAAGTTTATATTTTTCTTATGTTAAACACCCTCCAAATATCAGCATTACATTTCACCTTCGCTACTTCGTGGCATTTCGCCCCCTTTTGCTCCAGCTACTTTGAGCCAATAACCGCCTCATCTACAACACTTAAAAAGGTGGATTTTGTATTTTTATATACATATACAAGCTATGCTTGTATATCAAGTAAAAAGCTGTATTGTTGCAGTATATCATATCTGTTATCTTACAACCTCTTACTTGATTGTTTATAGTATAATAATATTTTTTTATTTTTCAAGTCTTTT
>JALUWO010000446.1 GCA_027019405.1 Candidatus Altimarinota bacterium
AGTCCTTGGATTTAAACTTTTTGGCAAGAGGCTTATAAAAAAAGTCTGGGAGGAGAGACTCAAAGATGATAGACAATTTATAAAACTAAATCTTATGTTAGCAAGAGTATTTTTTAAGATGGATGTTGAGAGTGATTATTTTAAGGAGGTAAAAAATGCAAGATTTGAAAAATTTAAATTGCTTGCTTCCTAAGACTAAAACTCTTTTGCTTAAGATGATTGAAAATTGTGATTTTTTAGATAAGTATGTGCTAGTTGGTGGTAGTGCTTTGGCACTTCATTTGTGTCATAGAAAAAGTGAGGATTTGGATTTTTTTACCTATGACAATAGTTTTGATAAAAAGAGAATTTTTGAGTATATAAAGCAGTTTGACACAAAAGAGATACTCAATCAAACAAATGAACAGGTTGATGTGCTTCTTGATGGTGTGAAAGTTACTTTCTTTAATGCTAATTGGTCTTTTTTGAAACCATCTAAAATAGGTAGATTTAATTTAGCATCTCTTGAAGCTATTGCTGCCATGAAAGTAAATGTTCTGTTTTTAAGAGCTAAGTTTAGAGATTATTATGATTTATATTTTTTGATTAAAAAAGTAATGAGTATCAAAAAAGTGTATGAGTGCAGTTTAGATGTATTAGATGGCATAAACTTTAAACTTTTTGCTGTTGCTTTAGTTTATGTAGATGACATAGAGGATGATAATATTGAATATTTAGAGCCTATTGAAAATTTGGATAAGATAAAAATAAGGAATTTCTTTCAAATAAAGTTAAGAGAGTTTTAACAGTTGATAGAAGGTCATGGGTCTAGGTATTGGGAATAAACCTATATCTTATCTTTAATTAAAAAATAGCAAAGGTCAGAGCTGGGCTTTACTTTTAACTAGAAAATAGCTTTAATAAAATAAAAAGAGTTAAACATGGCAAGAAAACCAAAGAAAAATGAAAAATGGCAGGGTTAGAGGTTAATTTTTTTAGATTGACAATAAAAAGTTAAAGTTGTATAATTATATAAAAGACAACAAAGGATATAAAATGACAATGGTAGTAGGAATGAGAGAGTTAGCGAGAAATTCTA
>JALUWO010000447.1 GCA_027019405.1 Candidatus Altimarinota bacterium
ATAAAGTCTTTTACTTTTGCAACTGCTTGTTTTCTTGTTTCTAATATCAATATATTTTTCTCATAAGTATAATTACAATATTTTTTTCAATTATAAGATAATACTTCAGTTTTTGCTTGACAATTATATCAATCTATATTAAAATAAGTTAAATGATATTTTATAGGATTTGAAGTCTTTATTAACTTTTTAAATGCTATATATTTTGCATATTCAGTTGAAAAATCATTTACCATAAAGTTCCATTTTTCTTTTACTGCATTTTTTTCTGCTTGTGTAATTTCTCATTTCTTATATTCTAAATAAGTTTTTTTAATTATTTTTAATTCTACTTTATTTAATCTTTTATTAACTAACTTATTTATTAAATCTCTATATCTTTTATAAAGAGCAAAATAATTATCAACTAACTTATTAATATTTCAATTAACTCAATAATTTAAAGTAATTTTTTTATCAGTATCTAGTGGTTGAATAAATTTATCTCATAATAATAATCATTCTTTTGTTTCTACATTAGTTTTTAATATTTCTGTTTTATCTCATAAGATTGAAACGAAATATCTTGTTATACTTGTTGAAGATTGTTCTCAAACATATCATTTATCATAAGTAATATCAATTAATTGTTTAGCTTTAAGAAATATTGCTTTTTGATTAAAATCCTCGTTAGCACTAGCAACATTTAAACTTCAAACTCAAATCATTGAAATTGCTATTGTTCAAATTAATAACTTTTTTAGCATTTTTGGTTTAATTAAAAAATAAATACTCTCTTAATATAAGAGTATTTATTTAATTTTCAAGATGTTGTTATTTTATATTTTTCAAAAAATCTGATGAAATATATTTAGAACTGTTTAAAAAGTTAAAGAAATGATTATGAAATCATATATAATCTTGTTTTCATTTTATTAAAAAAGCTAAGAAAAATAAACTCTACCAACTATCTTCACCTGAACTAGTCCAGCTACTATCACTTCAAAAACTATCACTACTATCAGACCAACTATCATTAGATGAACTTCAAAAATCAAATCAACTACTTGAATTATTATAATATGAGTTTTTTCTTT
>JALUWO010000448.1 GCA_027019405.1 Candidatus Altimarinota bacterium
TAGCATTTTTATTAAAGAAAAAATATAAAATTAATGTTGATAATTGAGATAAAGATAAATTTCTACTCATAATACCAGTATCGGAGACATTTATAGACTCTTTGTAAGCTTCTTCAAGCCAATAAGGCTCTTCAGTTTGTAAAAAGCCACAGTTATCACAGTGAAAATATTCAATATCATATTTGTTTAATATTTTTGCACTAAATTTTTTTTTACTATCTTGACCACAAATTTTACAATTCATTTTTTATCTTGCTTATTTTATCAATAATTCTTAAAATGATATTCTTCTTCCTAAACATTAACTTAGAAGTAAATTCATCGGCTACATAGTCTTGCAGTATTTCAGTTGGATGATTTACAATTACCATTTCATGAACTTTTAAATTTGCAAATTCACTTTCGCCTATCGTATGTGTTGCATCAACGCCGAAACCAACATTTTCAATAAGGTTAACATTTGGAAGAATGGTTAATTGTTTTTTGTTCCATAGACAAAATGTCCATTGATAATCCCAAGTATCAATTTTTTGCTGTTTCATTGTATTAAAAATATCTTTCCAATACTGTTTATCTTTTTTATCCCTAAAAATTTCATCTATAAACTTGATGTTTTTAATCTGACTTAAATTCACATCATAATTTTTCCACCTATTTGCCCAACTTGCCCAACCCCAAATATGATTATAAATAGAAAAGTAATAATCAGCATTGCCTCGTTTTATGCCTTTTTGAAAATTATCACCACTGATTTGACCAATCCTCATATCATCCTTATATCTCTCCAACAACTCCTCACAAAACCAAAAAAAGCTCTGACTAGGCAAACAATCATCTTCTAAAATAATTCCCATCTCTTCATTCTTAAAAAACCAGTCAATAGCACCACTAACTGCCATCTTACAGCCATAGTTTTGTTCTCTAAAAAGAGTCTCTATCTCACACTTCCAATCAATATGGCTTAAAATATACTCACGAACCTCTTTTACTTTTTCATCTTCACCACTTTTCGACTCTCTTGCTCCATCTGCTGCGATATATAGTCTTGGTGGTTTTGCTTCTCTTATCGCTTCA
>JALUWO010000449.1 GCA_027019405.1 Candidatus Altimarinota bacterium
GCAAATACACCTGACAATAAAAATAAAGCTCATAATAAAGTTAAGATTATTTTTTTCATTTGTTTAAGTTTATGAAATAAAGTGTTTTAACTATAATTGTTTTAGTCTAAAAAATCAAAGTGTTTGTCAAAAAATGGATTGACAAAGGGAGAAAAGTAATTTACATATTTTATAACTTATTTGATAAGTCAATATCCTTATTTTCAAAAAATAATAAAAAAATTATAATCATGGTATTTAGTGCTATAATTTTTTTAAAATGGAAATAAAAATAAACAAACAGCTTTTACAAAACTTATGAGAAAATAGCTCAAATATAGAAACTAACTGATTTTTTTATGACAAAATCATTGATGAAAGAGATTTTTGGGAAGGAAAATGAAAACTTAATATAGAAAAACTTCAATTATACAAAGAGCTATTAAAAAGAGAATATTTTGATAATCTCAAAGAAATAAAACAATATGATAAATACTTTCAAACAAAAAAATTTAAAAAATTTTTGGAAATAAAAAATGAGTTAAAATATATTCTTGATGTTTTGTTTAATTTGTGATATGTAGAAGCTTTTTATTTTTGGTATGATTTTGAGGAAAGTAAATGGGATGAGAATGATGAGTTTTGGAGGAAGTTGAATGAGGAAGAAAGGGAACTATTTTTTGAAAAAGATGAATTAGGTGAAATAGAAAATAATGAAGAAGGTAAAAATAAAAAATCAATTTTAAAAGAGATTATAGAAAATAAATTAGATAGAAATGAGAAAGAAAGAGTTGAAAAAAAAGTTTATAAAAAAATAAGCTGATTATATATTTTAAATCAGGAAATAAATAATGAAAATGTTTATAAAATTAGTAATTTTTTAAATTTGTTTGATAAAAATATTTTGGTTGAATGAAATGAAATGAGAAAAAAAATATGGGAAAAAATAAAAGATAAATTGAGAAAATGACTAAAAGATGAAGCTGTAAGGTATTTTTGGATAGATTTATTATGAGAATTAGCAAGAAATAATAATTTAGGAGAAGAAATATGGGAAGAGATAAAAGATAAATGGGAAAAATGACTAAAAGATGT
>JALUWO010000450.1 GCA_027019405.1 Candidatus Altimarinota bacterium
AACGTTTGACTTGATGAATAAGCGATTTTACTCAGTTAAATTTTTTAACCATTCAAAGTATTTTAGCAAAATAAAGTTAGAAAACTCGCCAAGGTAGCTTATTCATCATCCAAGGACTTGTTAGGTTCATTTTTGATTTCATTATATCTTTTAGTAAAAAATTTAATAAAATCTTTAATATATTTAAGTGAAAATATTCTTTTAATTTTTTTGATTTTGCGATTTCTTTTATAAAATTTATTTCTTTTTGCTGAAACTATTTCAATTAAATTACTAAAGTTTCTTTCTTTATTGTTATCTAAATCCAATGAATAAATATTATCACTATCTTTTGTTTTATTTATATAGTTAAAGCCATAAAGTGGTAAAAATTTTAAAAAGTGATTATCTCCCTTATGGTCTTCAAATGCAACTGCTATTATTTTATTTAAATTAGGATTTAAATTTCTTAACTCTATGATTCTATCAATAATTCCAGCAATTAATAAAGGCATACTGCTGTCTAAATAAGTTGTTGGATGCTCTTTTAAGGCAATAGAACCAATATGAATATAACCTTTAGATGTATTATTGTCATCTTTTAATATATCTTTTACTCTTATATCATCTTCACTAATTTTTCCATTAAGTAATTTCTCTCCTATTTTTTCTGTAATTGCTTGAACATGAATATAACCTTTAACATAATTTTTATTTTCATAAACCCTCCAAGATTTTGGTGATTTGTTATAAATTTTACGTAATTCTTTGTATGAATATAATATTATGCTGTCTTCATTATCTTTTAAATATACTTTTCTCGCAATTTCATTAATTTGATTAAGAAAATTTACTGAAACTTCATTTGGAAGTTGGCTTAAATCTTTTAAAAAAGGATAATCTAGTTTTTTTATTTTCCCTTCAATTTTATTTAAATTTTTCAAATTAGTCTTTTCCTTATTGTAACCTAACTATTTAATAGGAGACATTATATACATATAAACCTTAAACAACAAAAATAGTGAGACATAGCAATTGTCTTACTATTTTTAAAAATATGACAGTTTGCAATAAAAATTAGTTTAAAATAAAAA
>JALUWO010000451.1 GCA_027019405.1 Candidatus Altimarinota bacterium
ACTCGTTTATCGTTAAATGAATCTGTTACTGTTGAAATATACTCTGTAATTGTCATCTTTTTACTCTTTTAATTTGATGCTTTTAGAGTAGCAAATGCTGTTCCTTGAGTTTTCCGAAGTTTACAGTCTCCTTATAAAAAGTATAGTTTTTTAAATCTCTGTCTAAAATCAACATAGAGTTATCTTTTTCTAAATATAGCTTATTTAAATCTATATAAAGGTGTAAAAAACCATTGTCAATGTTATAAGGATATTTGATAAACTCTTTTCCATCATAAGTGTAAAGCACTTTATCTATAAAAATATACGCTTTTTTATCATCCGAGACAACATCTATACGAGAGAGTATATTATTTGCAACCAAATCATCTACTACCCTCTTTTTGTCTAAAACGACCACATTGCTTTGGAGTTGCAGTAAGAACTTATTTTTAAAGCCATAAATCTTTGGATAATAGTCGTCTGTTTCGCTAAAAAGTGGAATATCTGTTCTATCTATAAGATTGAGAGTTTCTATAGGCTTATCATAATGTCCAAATGATGGTGAAGATTCTTTTTCTAAAAGTTGTAATTTTTTATCTATTTTTTGAAAATACTCTTTTTTATTATTTTCTTGCAGATAGAAAAAGAGTATGCCAATAACGATCAAAAACAAAACTGTAACTTTTTTCATTTGTTTGGAGAATGAAAGTTGTATTTTCATATTTATCATTTTCAAAAAATTACTCTTTTTTATTTTTGTTATATTTTGAGATAAGAATGAGAGGTCGTATGAGAAATAAAATTACTCCCCATACGGCAGACATTTGCAAAATTAGTTACCGATTCTATCCGTACAAGAATCAACACATTTATCAAAACTTGATGCTCCCCATCCAAATAAGTCACCATCTGAAGCAGTAACTCCTTTACAGATACCTCTACAACTTAATCTTTTCCCAAGGCTATAATCTCCACTTTCACAACTACTCTTACCACTTCTACAAGTATTTTGACAGGAATCTTTATCGTTAAAAAAGCCTTTTGATGATTTTTTATTACATGAACTCATACATTTTTTGTAGATTCTAT
>JALUWO010000452.1 GCA_027019405.1 Candidatus Altimarinota bacterium
GGAATTGAGATTGAAAAATTATTTGAAGGAGTTAATGAAATAATTAAAGAAAACAAATAATTTAATCTATTACCGCTTTGTTTAAATGCAAGTCGTAAAGACTTGCAAACATAAACGAATAACACTTAGCAAAAGTGTTTAGGAGTTTATGTTTTATGTATAGGCTCTGCCTATCTCTCTTTTTTGAGTAAAACGAATAAAGAGAGATAGGCGGAAGCCTATACATTTTTTGAATGTCCTGAAATTGGAAAATTTTAGGGCTAAATGAAAAAAATGTAAAAAAATTTAAAATTTTTTAAGGCCATAAACTCGGGATTTAAAAACAAAAAAAATGTAAAAAAATTTAAAAAAATATCAAAATTCTATCAATTTTCGTTCAATTTTTTTTAAAACATTCCTATAACATAACTCAAAATAATTTAAAGCGGGGAAAGAATTTAATTTTTTACAAAACAAAAAACAGGGCAAGCGAGAGCTACTCGTAAAAAAAAGCAGGGCAGTTGTAGTGCATTTGTGCCTGAATGCAAGTTTTTAGTATAAGTAGGACAATTTTTTAATGTTGCGGTTATTTGTTTTTTGTTAAATGTAAAAAATATATTTATTATAGTTCATATAGTAGTTTTTTTATTAAAAGTTTTATATTTTTTTAAAATCAATCTAGCCAATTGATTCCCCATCTTTTAACTTCCTTATCCAACTTTAATAATCACTTTCGCAAGGATTTGGGGCTTTTGTATAGTTCAATTCTGCAATTGTAAGTTACTTTTTTGTAGCTTATCCAAATAGGTTTTTTGGGTGTTTTTCCTCCACAAAAAAACAAACACTTTATCCGCTCTTTTGCGGTCTGATTTCTTGCTGGTGCTATACATATAAAAATATTAAAACAAATAATAAAAAACTAAAAAGTCAATTATCAACCCTTTTAGGGTTAAAAATAGCTTTTAATAGCTATTTAAACAAATAAATCAAATTAAAAAAGGATCAAAAATGACAAACAACAAACAAGTTTTAGTGCAAGAACTAGGAAAATTTCTATTTCTAAATGAAGAAGAAGCAGAAGAATTTTTAAAAAGATTCTTTTATTTTGTTAAAAAAAATAACAACAACTTAAGTAAAACTATCATAAATAAGGGATTTTTAATGATACTAAAAGATATTAAACAAAAACAAATTAAAAAAACTAATCAAACTTTTCTAAAAAATATTAAACATAAGTGCTTATACCAATACAAAAAAAAGTTTTTGGAGTTAGCAAAAGATGGACTAAATGCAACTGCAATTACAAATTATTTTTTACAAAAATTAAAATGTAAAAGATTAAGTGTTAATACAGTACAAAAGGCTCTAAACAACCTAAAAAATGGGGAAAAAGGAGAAGAAAATGGGTAATTTAAAAGGAAGTGATTTTGAAAAACAAGTTAGAAATGCACTTGTGAGATTAGACGCACGCGGAACTAAAAGATATGGAACAGGTAGCAGACTAACGCATTCACACGCCCTCTACAAAAAAAGGGAAATGCAATTGCGAGAATATGCTCAATTTACCCAAAATAAGGGGCTAAAGGGCAAGTTAAATACACATTTTACACCCGAAAATGTGCAAGAATTTTTAGATAATAGACTTGCTAATTTAAGCCCAAAATCGGCCCTCGATTATATAACAACTTTTAATAGCATGCTTAAAGGTTTAGAACAAACAAGAGTTAGTATAGAGACCCAAACTAAGGAGATTTTACGAGAATATACAAGCGACTATCGGGCAGAATTTAATAATGTAAAAAATGATTATGAAACAGGAAGAGCGATTCAAAATCAAGAAAATTTTTTAAATAATTTACAAGAAATACGAGAAAGTTCTGCGGTTGTGGCAGAATTGCAGCTAGAAACGGGCTTGAGAGCAGGGGAAGCGATAGAAGTTGCAAAAAATTTTAATGATTATTATAATCCTCAAAATTCGGCACTTGAAGGCATAATCGGCAAAGGAGGGCAAGAGTATTATACAAAAGAAATAAGCGATAATTTAGCTTATAAATTAAATAATTTACAGCAAATATTCAGTTATAATACTTACTATAAAGATTTAAAACAATTAGACCAAAAACCTCATAATCTTCGTATTACATTTGCAAAAGAAAATTATGAAAAACTAAGAGAAGAAGGTTATTTGCACAAGGAGGCTTTAAAGCTTACAAGTAAAGAGCTAAATCACCACCGAGAAAGCATAACTATTTATTATTTAAATAGAGCTTAAATAAGCCTTTTTATTTTAATTTTCCTTCATCTTGTAAATATCTAATCGTTGAATTTATGCTCATTCTAAACTCTGGGTCTGCATTAAATACATCTTTAAAATCTTCTTGTTTTTCTAATACCAAATAATAATTTGGGTCTATTTTTGCTATTTGATACCAAGTATCATATATTCTTTGACTTTCTATTGCGTTAAAATCTTTTTTATTTCCATTATTATCAAGTCCATAAACAAGTCCTTTATTGTTTAATCCTACCCAATACCCAACATTATCTATTGTTTTATATCCAAAAAACTTTAAATTTCCACTGTAATTTTTTCTTAAATAAGCTACAAAATGTTTAATACTTTTTAAATTCTGTATTTCTTGATTAAATAAATAATCCTCGTTTTTTTTGGGATTTTCTTGGATTACAAACTTTAAATGTGTAACTTTTCTTCCTGTTTTTATTTCTTGGAAGTCAAATATTATGTCTGTGTGTTCTGCAAGTTCTTTTTGAGCCTTTTCTAATATTTGTCTTTTTATATCTGGGTAACGATAACTTTTTGGTATCTCTAACATTTCTCTTAATTCATCAACTTTGATTTTTTCTTCTGCTATTTTATGCCCATAACTGCTATACATATTATAAATGTCTTTTAAAAATTCATAAATGCGAATAACATAATTACTTTTTAATTGTAAAATATTTTCTAATCTATATTTTAAAAATTTTTCTTTTACTTGAAGTAAAATAGGTCTTAATTCTGGGTCTATACGAAAACTAATCTGTCCTTCATTATATCTTGCACTACTTACCCAATTACACATTAAAATATCTGTTTCTTCTTCATTTAAAGGAATTTTTAGCGGATTTTCTAATAGTTCTTTTAATGCCTCTTCTATAAGTTCATAAATTCTTTTAGTTTTTTGTCTTGTTAGTTCTTTAAAATCTTTTACTTTTAATATATATTTTTCGTCTATGCCATCATCTTTTTTTAAATTTGCTATTATTGTGTTTAAAAATTTTATAGCTAATGTGCCTAATTTATATCTCGTTTTTTTTACCAAGACTTCTGGTTTTCTTACTTCTAAATTTTTATGAGTTTTAATCATTACTTCCATTTTAAATCTCCATTAAATTTTTTATAAAATTATATTAAAAATATATTATATTGTGATATATATTTTTATTTTATCACATTTCAAACCCCACTTTTATCACATTTCAAACCCCACTTTTATCACATTAAACCCCACTTTTATCACATTAAACCCCACTTTTATCACATTAAACCCTCATAAATCCCTATATTTAGGGAAAAATAAGCCCCTACATATTACATATTACAAGTATTTATTAAGACACTCTTAGAGAGAAATTTCAAAATTTCAAGAATTTTTTTAAAAAATTAAAGAAAAAATAATAAAATAAACGATATTTGCCATATAAGCAAGAAAAGAGTTTTTTAGAGTAAGAAATAAAAAAACAAAAAAAATCGCTCTATGGCTTTTAAATAGCTTAATTTTAATATGTTTTTTTATTTTTTAAAATATTTTCTTGCAGTACTGTAACTTACACCTCCCAACTTTGATATTTGATAAGGATTTATAGGTTTTCCTTGTAATTTTAGAAGATTTATTGCATTTTGTATTTTTTCTTTTGTTTTTGTCATTTTTATTTTTAATGCCGCTTTTGCTGTATCTTTTTTCTTTTGAGAAATTACTCTTTCTCCTTTTTGTATTAGAGTATTTATTGCATTTGCTGTTTCTATATCCAATAGATCTATATTTTTTATTAACTTATCCGGTATTGTTAAGATATTATCTTTTATCTTTATTCTCATTCTTATTTCCTTTTAATAAATATTAATTTATGCTATAATAACATCAATTATTCGGTTGGGAGACTTTATGTCACCCGAGCCCTTGGGGCTCAAAAATCTACATAAAATTCTTTCATTCTACTTGATATTTCTTTTTTTAATTTAGTTGGTATAAAAGATTTTATTATTTTTTTTATTCTTGATTTTTTATTTATTGTTTGAATTTCATCAATTAAAATTATGCTATCTTTACTAAAATATGCTGGATATTCTTCTCTTTTTATAAATATTTTACTTTTATCATCTAAATCATAATTTTTATTTGGATTCCATTCTGTTATAGGAATTACACTAACTTTGGTTCCTTTATAACTTTTTGATACTATAATAGCTCTATGTCTAAATGAAAATTCATGTTGTAAATTTATTCCAAAATAGTATTTGTTTTGAATATCTACACAATCTAAATCGCTTATATAGTCTTTTGGAGTTCCAAATTCTATTTCTACCATACTCCATCTATATAATTCACTCCATTTTATAGCCATTAAATTCCTTTTTTATGCTAATTATATTATCTTTTTAAGATTTTATCTTGATTTTTTAGTTAAATTATACATATAATATAACTATATTAAATATAATTATTTAATTCTCATATATTTTTATTGTAATTTTACTCTATTTTGAATAGTATTTAGGAGAAAATGAGAGAATTTTAAAGCGAATGTGTATTATGTTAATTTAGATTTGAATAATATAGCAAAAAATCTTAAGTTAAAATATTGTTTTATTTCTTTTTATTGTATATAATATAAAAAAATATTTTTTTATATTTAAGGAGTCAAAAATGAATACAATATCTTTTTATACTCAAATTACATCTAAAAACAAACAAACTCTTGATTTATACTCACAAATAACAGGTGTTAAAAAAAATTTTATCATAAATAAAGCATTAGAAATGTTTTTTAATACACAACTAAATATTCCAAAAGAATTTATGATTGAAGAATCAATTTATGTAGATGAAAATGAATTTGAAAGAATAAAAAACATGGATAAAGAGCCAAATCAAAATTTAAAAGAATTATTAAAAAATGTTTAAAATAGAAAAATTATCTAAAAATCATAAAAAAGAAAGCTTTGATTGTGGAAATTCTTTTTTAAATGAGTTTTTAAAAAAATATGCTTTCCAAAATCAAAATAGATATTATGTAGGAACTACTTATGTAATAAGCGATGGAGAAAGTAATATTATGGCTTATATAACTTTAAGTGGAGTTTCTATTAAAAAAACAATGTTAAATGAGAAATACCCTTATGAAGAGTTACCAGCACTTTTAATTGCAAGATTAGCGATTGATAAAAATTCTCAAGGAAAAGGACTTGGAAAAGAATTGTTGATATTTAGCATTAAAAAAGCTCTAAAACAAGCAGAAGAAGTTGGATGTATAGGTATTGTAGTAGATGCAAAAGAAGAAGCAATAAATTTTTATAAAAAATTTGGTTTTGAAAAAATTAAAAGTATTTACTCTATGGGAGAAAAAATGTTTTTATCTATTAAAACTATCAAAAAAGGATTAAATAGTTAAATATTTTAAAAAAACTTTATCTAATCCTGAAGTTAAAGAAGAATATAAAAATTTAAAGCCAATTTTTGAAATTAAAAAAAGGCTTTTTTAAGCCCTTTTGAGATAATAAAGGGTAATAGATTCTCTGTGATAATTTAAATTTTCATAGTAATTTTTAGCAAAAGTGATTTGCAAATCGTGTGTTTTATGTTCTAATTGCTTTACATTTTGATAATAAGAAGAATAAGAAGGAATATATGACCCCATCAAAAAAACTCTTTATATTCTCCTAAATTTTTATAAAGTTTAACAGGTCTATCAGAATGAGTAAAGTGCATTTTTTGCACATTGCTTTTTTCATCTACTTCATCATCTTTTAGAATATTATTGATATGTCTTGTAATAACAGTTCTGTCTTTTTTAAAAAGTTTTGATATTTCTTCTTGAGTTAGCCATACAGTTTCCCCATCAAATCTACTATCAATAACTATCTCTCCATCAATAAACTTAATAATTTCATTCATTAGAATCCTTTTTTAAATCATCGAAACATTATATCAGAATACACACGATTTATTTTGTCGTTTAAATGATGATATAATTTTTGAATTTAGAATTATAAATCTTGCACGGTGCAAGATTTTCTAAAAATTTAAAATATTTAAAAATTTTTCAACTCTTTCTAAAACATTTTGTTTATATTTTTGCATAAAATCATAATCAACTTTTTTATCTTTAAAATCAATTTCTTTTTTAACCTTATTTAATAATTTTTTAAATTTATTGATTAAGAAAATATCTTTTACATTTAAATCATTTGCTAAATCGATAAAATCACTATATTCTAAATTATTTATCTCAAAATTATCTCCTATACTCATAGAAAGTTTTGTATCATAAAACTCTTGATAAATAGTGGTATTTAAAATATCATAGAACGGAGTAAGAT
>JALUWO010000453.1 GCA_027019405.1 Candidatus Altimarinota bacterium
AATGATTATTGATATAATTTAGTTTATTTATTTTATCTTTTTATCTACAAATGATTTTTGATTATAATAATAATTTATATTAAATCTATAATTTATTTAATAAAATACATATTACATAAAGTTTCTGTCTCCTTAAATACGGTGATATTTAGTCTGTTAAGTTTATTATACACTCTTTAGAAAATATGATATTAAAATTGAAAGTAAATATATTACTCTAATAAGGAATATTTATAAGATATAAGTATTCTAATTACAAATAATCAATTTTACAAATATAAAGCATATTATCTATCAAATTTCTATGCTAAAGTGCAGAGAATAAAATAACAACTATATAGTGTTAACGATTTATCACATATAAAGTTTTATAAAAATATTTAAGTGTATAATGATAGAAATAGCAGAACAACAAAGTGGTTTTAAGGAGATAAAAAGAGATAAAATTTTAACATTACATCTGCACACGAGGGTTATATCGATAAGTATTAATTAAGTTTAGAATGTAATAATACTCCTATTAAAACGCCAAAGTGTATGGGTTTTTATAAATTTTATTGGGAGGTAGAACTTGAGCGATATAACAACAAAGCAAGTAAGTGACTCTTTGGTCGTATCGGATGATGCATTTAAAGAGGTCTTAGATGTTCCTGTACAAAGCAGAAGAGATTTTTTTAAAAAAATCTCTCTTCTATCTGTCAGCGCAGTGGCATCGGCGACTATATTGTCACCTATAAAAGCAGCAGCGCAGGCTAATGTAAGTGAACCAAAATGGATACAACCGGAGTGGATGAGCAGACTAGGACATAAAGTAAATTGGCATCCATACGGCTTACCATCACCTTATGAGCATAATATAGTAAGAAGAACAATTCCTTTACTTTCATCAGGTGATATGTATGCGGCAGTTGCAATGTGTCCTTTATATGATTCATCGGGTATTATAACGCCAAATGGACTGTTTTTCTGTAGAGATCATGGTGGAACACCTATTATAGATCCAAATGAATATAGATTAATGATAGATGGATTGGTTGAAAAACCGCTTCTTTTAACCCTAGATCAGATA
>JALUWO010000454.1 GCA_027019405.1 Candidatus Altimarinota bacterium
TTGAATTATGTAAAACTGGATTTTTAATGATAGTAGATTTTTCTTTTTTTTTATTTGGGAACATTTTTTTTATAATTTTTGATTCTATTTTTAAAACTAATATCATCAAATAAAGAAAAATATAAACTGTGGTCATTCCCAAGACTAAAAATTTTAATCCCTCTTCTATTAAGTTCGTCCCCATATTTTATCCTAATCATATAACTAATAATAAATAACAGTGAAATTTTAGCATTATTTTTATTAAATAAAAGTTTAAATTAAAAAAATAATTTTTAAATTACTATTCATTTTATATTATTCTTTCTTAAAACTGGTGAAATTAAAAACTTTGGAAGCTAATTAAAATACTAAAAATCCCTGTTTTACAACTAATGTATTTTTTTGATAAGCTTATATTTATAAATTTTTTAATACAATTACCGCATGAAAAATATACTTATTATACTGTTTTTTATCACTGTTTTTATTTTTGCAGGTGAGCCGATAAAGCCTATTGCATTGCATTTAAAATATAATTATCAAAAAGCAAAACTCGGATATATGCTTTTTATGGATCCAAATCTCTCCTCAAATGGCAAAGTATCCTGTGCAACTTGTCATGACTTAAACCATGGAGGAGCTGATTCAAGAAAAACAGCGATGTCTGCCGGAGTCGATGGGCAAAATGGCTCATCCAATGCACCTACTGTATTTAACAGTTACTTTGGATTTAGACAGTTTTGGAACGGAAGAGCTAAAAATCTTGATATTCAAGCAGGCGGACCTCTGCATAATCCGGTAGAGATGGGCATGGACAATCAAAAAATACAAAAATATTTAAGAAATAACAAATTTTATGTAAAAGAGTTTAAAGCCATCTACCATGAAAAACCGACTGCAAAAGATGTTGCAAATGCCATAGCAGAGTTTGAAAAAGCTTTGTTTGCTCCAAATTATAAATTTGACAAATATTTAAGAGGGGAGATAAAACTCTCAAAAGAGGAAAAAAAGGGGTATGAACTATTTAAGACTCTTGGATGTATTACTTGTCACAACGGTGTAGATATAGGAGATAACAGTTAT
>JALUWO010000455.1 GCA_027019405.1 Candidatus Altimarinota bacterium
TATACTTTGAGCCTTTTGTCGGCTCACATCCTTTTGTTAATACTTTTAGCATTTTCTTTTCTCCTCATAATTATCTGCGTAAAATCTGCTGCAAGTTCCACAAGTTTCAGGATAGTTTCCTTTTGGAGGTGGTTTGTTGATACATCCGTCGCAAGTTTTATCACTTGTTGCTATTGCTAAGTCTTGCTCAAAATCATCATATATTTTATCTATAGTTTCATGATAATTATTATCTCTATCTTTCCCTAATACACAGTGACAATCCCTGCTTAAACATTTTTTATGCGCTTCAGTTCTTGTCATCGTTTATCCTTATAAAGTTCTACAATGTCGTCGGGGCATTCATACGTTTTATAGTCATCATAATGGTCAGCAGTATTTATTTCTACATATTTTTTACAATATGGACATTTTAATTTTTTATTCTTCACAATATAGTCCTTTTAAAAAGTTATACTCTTCTTCATCTTCTGCATCTTCTTTAGTAATCTTCTCTAACATTTCTACACCAAACTCACATACTCCTGCTTGAAAATCTGGACAAGAAAATCCACAATCCCCACTAATTCCAACTATATAACAAACTGACATTCCAGTAGGGTATCCACCATCAATTTTAGAAAAGTAATTACCTCTCTTAGCTACTTCTTCATAAGTTATAACCTCATCAATTAAAGATTTTTCATTCATTTTTTATCCCTTTAATTTACGCGATACGCTTCTAAATCTTCCATTAACTGATAGTGTTTCTTCATACTCTAATATATCAAGACAATTATCAATAATCTTATCTTGCCTTACACGCTTTTGTTCTATATTAAAAAGCTCATCTAATATTTCTTCGTTAGTTAAAGTTTCCATCTCTAATGCTTTCCTACAAATTTTTTATATCTTACTATTATTTCTTTTGCACTTCCGCAATTAGTGACTACATTGAAATCTATCTTTTTCATCTATTACTCCTTCATTGCTTTAAGCTGTTGTTTTAAGAAATTAACTACCTCTAAACGTCCATTGTTACTAGCCCATCTTAGTGCACAATTATCATCAGCCGTTAC
>JALUWO010000456.1 GCA_027019405.1 Candidatus Altimarinota bacterium
CTCGGGTCTGTAGCTCAGTTGGTTAGAGCGCACCCCTGATAAGGGTGAGGTCGGTGGTTCAAATCCACCCAGACCCACCAAATTTTAATGATCTTGAACATTTAAGTTAGCTCATTTGCCAGATGCAAACTTCGCTAGCCAAAATATCCAGTATCATTAAGATTTAAAAACATTTAAAGTCAAAAGGCATTAAATGATCAGGGGTCAAGAAAAAACCAAAAGAGGGGCTATAGCTCAGCTGGGAGAGCGCCTGCCTTGCACGCAGGAGGTCTGCGGTTCGATCCCGCATAGCTCCACCAATAACAACCGCTAATGTTGTTTTGGTTGATTAGAAAAAGCTCGTTAAGCAACAAACTTCAAAAAGAAGCAAATGTTTAACAAGTCAAACAAAACTAATTAACTAAGAAAATATTAGCGGTTCTTATTGTCAACTGATAAGAAGAATGTTATTATTCTCCTTCTCAGTTCAACAGAATTGAAAGAAAGCAATCGAAAGAAACGCTTTCAGCTCTTTAACAAATTGGAATAGATTCACCGACAGTGAAAACTGTCAGTGGAGTGTTCATAACACCGACATGTTATGGACATGTAAAGTCGTAAGCTGTCTGCTCCAACGGACAGCTTGCAAGCAAAGATTACAGGTAACAATGTATCTTAATGAGTTCAAGAACGCGAATCAGCAATGATTCAAGTTAAAAAGCTCAGAGAGATTTGTATGAGTGATCAGCGAGCTAAAAATGAGAAAAAATTTCTCTAATCAAGGCGAAAGTCGCAGGCAATAGCACCGCTATTGTCAAAGACTTTCAACGCAGAGTAGAGGGATTTTAGCCATTTTTATCCGTTGAGCATCTCATGCAAACCTCTCTAATACATGTCAGCGAAACTTTTAATCACTGCAACTCAAAAAGCTTGATTGATGCACAGCATCAACACAAAAGGTCAAGCTAGGAAGATTTCCAAATTTTAGTTGCTGTACAACTTGCCCCTGATATTTGTCAGTTCAAGGCGGAAAATGTGAGTTTACAAATGTAAATGACCATTTTTCAACGCAGAAA
>JALUWO010000457.1 GCA_027019405.1 Candidatus Altimarinota bacterium
CTTCTTCCTTATTTTTATTAAAATTTAAGAATGATGATGCAATAGCAGTAGCATTTCAAAATTCTCTGATAAATAAAGAATAAGGATATAATACACTTTTTAATTTTTCTACATTTATACTACTATCCCAATTTATTAAATTTTGTTTAGTATTTATATCATGAAAAGCTTTTATAAAATATTCTAAATATCAAGTTCCATTATAGTGATAATTTAATCAATGTGTACTATCAGTGTTTTTTGTAGAAGACAAATCTTTTTTTACTTTACTAGAAATTCCTTTATCATAATTTTTTAATACTTTATTTGCAAGTTGTCCCTGTTTTTTAAGGAATTTGAAATATTCTTTTGCAACATTTTCACTAGCAACATCATCTAATTTCTTTTGTTTTATTTCATTTAATAAACTTTCAGAATGTGATTGTACTTCAAAAATAACACTTTTAAGTGTTTCATATGTATTCATCATATTCTGATTACCTCCATAATCTTTTGTTGCTTCAATTCTGTTCTCAACAGAATTTAATGTTGGTAATATATCACTCAACATATCCTTATAGTAATTGTCAATAACAGGATTGCTTTTTTTAGTTTGTTTTTTTAATTCATCTATTATTTGTTTACTTAATTCTTGTATTTTCATTCTAACATATTAGTTATTAAAATTCATATTAATTATACAAATGTTTTTTTAGAAAACTATCTATATCTTTTATTTTTTTTATTTTTCATCATACACTTTCATTTAAACTATTAAATTTAAGACTTATATCATACATTTGATATTTATATCTTAGATCTAATATTACTAACTCATGGTTATTATTATCTTTCATCACAACACCATCAACTTGATATGTATCTAGTGTATAATCAACTTTAAACTTATGTTTTTTTTGAATGTAGTTCATTAGTTCTAATAACTTAAATTTTGGATTTGCTTTTGTTATTTTAATATCAATATTCTCTTCTGTATTTATATATCAAATTATATCATCATCTTCTATTTCTTTATTTCATATTTCATAATATATAGAAGGCTTATTTAATAC
>JALUWO010000458.1 GCA_027019405.1 Candidatus Altimarinota bacterium
GTTTTGTTTGTTCACTTACATATATGTCTGAAGTTTGCTTTGCAGTTGTGGTACTAAGAGATATCATAAGTGCCATCAAAGTAGCTATGGTTATCATGACTATTATGGCAAGCAACAGGGAAAATCCACTTCTTTTCAAAATACCACCTCTTCTTTACAAAATGTTATATTAAAATCACTTGCAGTTGGATTGCTTACGCAAAGTTTTAGTCTTATAGTCTCTCCTATTTGTCTAAATCTAAAAGTAGTTACATGTTCCATTAGAGTTGAACTGCTACCATTAGTATCATTTTCATCCATCCAAGGTCTAAAATTGTAGTAAAGTGTAAGATTTTTATCTCCTCTTGGACCTTGCGGGACTATGGCATAAGCACTCCATACAAGTTTGTAATGTTCATATACTGTTGGAGCATTTTGATTTATAAATTTTAAGACATCACTTCCGCTTTTTTGAACTCTAAAAACATATTTATGTTGCTCAGTTCCTCCATTATCCCAGCCATATTGTGATACATTAAAATCATCCGGCAAACCGTCAAAAATAATAGCAGCAGAACTATTTGCATTGGATAAATTTACTTCCCCATTAGACAAGGCATATATATTTTGTTCTGCATATAAAAGTTTGCTTCCTGAAGTTTTTATCTGTGTTTGATTGGTTTCGGGACTGTCGAGATCTACAAAACCGCTCCAGCCCGGATCAGTTCCATTTCCTTCAAAGCCTTCATTGTTGTATCCTATCCATTCGAGTATTGGATAGCTTCCATTGGCATCATTTAAAGCCTTAAAGTCTGTTTGAGATTTTCTTGCTATAACACTACTTTTGATCCTGTAGGATAAAAATTTTGATATTTGCATAAGAGCAAGTTCAGTTTTTGTTTGAAGTTCATTTATACTTCTTGAGTATATATATGATTGGTATATTTTAGCTATGATACTACTTCCGATAGCCGCAACGATACCTAAAATAACTATGACAAAAACCATCTCCACCATAGTAAAAGCAAAATGTTTTTTAAATTTTTTCATGGAAATGTCCTATAAAGCAATTGATAACTTCCAATATTACAAGAAAAAGCTTTTAATGTGGTTATTCTATCTCCAGTATGATTGTCTGAAACATTAACTTCTACCATTTTTATATTTGTTGTTGGAGTATGAGAAGATATATTGAGTTCGCCAAGATTTAATGGATGCTGGGAATAATTCACATCATCATTTCTTATATAGAAAACACTAACACTAAGGTTTAAATCCATCAGATAATCCCCACTTCCTCCACCTGTAACCAAAGTTGACTGACCATTAAAATCATCTATATCATTAAAGTCATTATCTTTGTCATGACCTAGCGTAGAGTTTGCTTCAGTAATTTGATCATAAAACTTTCTTCTATACTTTTCTTTAAAATGTCCTATTCTTCTGTTTTTATCAGTTGCGGTTCTATTTAATTCGCTATCTCCTTTTGTTACATCAAAAACATGTAAAACTCCTGAAGAGTTTGTGTCATTCCATGGATAAGTTAGAATATCACCCATCTTTGTTGTAGCAGCCAATATTGCTTCTTGATTTATACTAAATTCATCACTTCTTGACGATTGAGATAAAAGCAACGGAACACTCATCAAAGCGATACCAATAACCACGATAGCAATAATAAGCTCTATAAATGTAAAACCTTTTTTTACCATTCTATCCTCTTAGACTTTTTTGTGCTGATATTTAGATCAACAGTATTATTTATATCACCTACACCAGACCATCCACCAACACCGTAAAATTCAACATTAAAACTGTTATATTTTGCAGTTTCATCATAAGGGTTATATATAAGCCATAAGGAAGCATTCATATCAATATTTTTTTTGTATGGATATGAAGATTTTCCATCATAAGTAATATTGTGTGTTTCTATACCGTTTAATATATTATTTGGACTTTTTTGTGGTATAAATGTTAAATGAGCAGAGGTAGCATGCGTCCAAGAGTTTAAAAAGCCCGATATATTTCCATCTTTTGAGACATGAGAGTTGTTTATATACCAATAAATACTATCAACACCCTCTTTTCCATCTGATAGTGTAAATTTTGTTTTGTTACAATCTTTACAATAAACTTCATAATAAATTTTTGCATTACTTATGGTAGTATTGTTTTCAGAGCTATAATCAGGGGCATGAATTCGACCATAATAAAAGGTTGCATTTTTATCTAATATCTTATCTCCTTTTGTTCCATTAATATCAGTTACATTCAAATCAGCTACATTCAAATCAAAAGGATTAACGGCTTGACTGGTATTTCTATCAAAATTTATTTTTAATCTAATCGTGCCTGTTCCATTGTGGTCGGTTGAAAAGATAGAACTGCTTATGTCGGTTAAATTTATATCATTAGAGCTTATGCTGTTATTTCCCTCGGTAGAAGTATTTGTTTCTACATATAATATCCTTGTTAAGGCATTAGATGGTGATATATTTAAACTTGCATAAGATATATTGTAGTCTGTTTTTTGTGCATAACAAGCACTGTTATAGTTAGTTGTTATTGTATTATTTTTAGTTTCAGCTGTAACATTTATATCTAAAATTGCCGACATATTTAAATCTCTTGAAATGTATGTAAAATTTTGTCCATTATTGTTTGATAAAAATGCATTGATTTTAAAATGATCTGGGGTAAAAGTTATATTTTCATCATAAGGTGTAATTGTTAGATTGCTGTCTGTATTCCAATGACCTGTAATATTTTTATCTTTACAATCAACCGCTGCAAATTTAGAAGAACAACTTTTATTTTCTTTTATAGTTATTTGAACTTTGCCAACTTCGCTATAATTTTCATCGACACTATAATTTCCATCATTGAAATGCCATCCATTTTTGATATTTGGTTGAAATATTCCTGTTTTGCATCCCGGTTTAGTTTCATTTATATCAATCTGAAAGTTATTTCCAGCAGTTTCATTATAATCTTTAGATGATTTGTTATTTCCATCAAGAGCTTCAAAATCTATATCATAGTTTTTGCCAGCTTTACGAGGTGCTGTTCCATTGATATCAATATAAAATTTATTTGGTCGCACGGCAAAATTATCACTACTGTAAGTTGAAGTATTTATGTCAGCAGAAGGACAGTTATTTAAGCTACTAAGCACCAATCCACTGCCATTATTATGACCGCAAAATTTAAATCTTACTCGAACATTTTTTCTTACACT
Source organism: Candidatus Altimarinota bacterium (assembly GCA_027019405.1). Taxonomy (GTDB): domain Bacteria; phylum Patescibacteriota; class Gracilibacteria; order BD1-5; family UBA6164; genus JALUWO01. Next base: position 3,221 of record JALUWO010000458.1, read on the forward strand.
GTTTACAGTAAATGATTTTGTGGCATATGCTCCATCCTTTCCTGATGTTGCATTATAATCTTTCCAAGAAGTCAAGTTTGTGCTATTGTTCATATCATATAATTGATATTGCATATCTATACCGTTTTTTGCCTCAGCAGCATCATTGGCAGAATTTATACTTGCTATTGTAAGCTCAAACTGTTGTCCAACTATTTTTGTTGAAATATTTCTATCATTTATGCTTCTAAAAGTATCCCAGGCATCGAAAAGACCTTGAGGATGAACATAGATATCTGCACTTGTATTCATATCAACGCAAGATTCTATTGGCAATGCATCGTTGGGTGTAATTGTGATAGAATTTGTTTGAAAAGAGGCTTTAAAGTTATAAAATTTAGATATATCTATTGAAGTTTGATCATTACCTATGTTTGAAAATCTACCCTTAAGTTTAATAAAAGCTTTAGATGAATTATCATTCGAGCTATTTGTAACATCTATCTCTCCACCCTGAGTTGCATCTGCGCCACTTCCCAATCTCCAGGTAAAATTTTCAGTTGAGCTATTGTAGTCTCCAATATCATCTCCAACTTGATCCGTTATATTCTTATAAGCACTCCATCCTATATTTTTAATCTGAGTTGAATTTGAAGTATAATTAAAATCATGAGCATGAACATAGATTTGAACTTTTTTAGCATTTTCTATATTTGTATCATTTGGCTTTTTTGGCTTATTTGCAATCCACAGACTAAAAGTATATTGTTTTGTAGGATCTATTTTTGCTCCACTGATAAAATGTTTATCTTTAAAAATAGTATTATTATCGTCATCTTTGATATTACTTATATAATAGCAAACTCTTGGTTCGTATAAATCTGTTGTAAAAACTACAACACTAGGAAAATAAGTATCTTGTGTAGTAGTGAATTTAATATTAGCTTCCGTATCTCCATTATTGATGATATTGCTTATATCATGATTTTGTATATCTATACCTTGATTATTCGAGATACTCGGGTCTCTCGTAACATCGGTTATAGAAGAATCAAAAGCATTTGTTGTATTTATGCCTGTATTATCAACATATAATTTATCGCCTGTTATATATTTATCTCCTTCGCCAACAAATAAAGATAAAGTTGAATTTATATCTCCATGCAAAGGAGTTAAAAAGCCATTAATTGGTACATTTACTTCTTTATAGCCGGTTTTATAGGCAACTTTTTTATATCCATCGAAAACAGATATATTTTTTAGTTTTTCATTTGGATTTTTATAAACAACTACCAATGTCCATGCACCAAAATTGCCAAGACCACTACTTTTATCTGTTCCCTCATAGCATTTTATATTTGCGGCAGTTATCCAACCGTTGACCTCCGATGCTTTTTTCCCTTCTAAGTTTTTTATCTCGGTATAGGTATCGTATGTATAGCCATATGTATCTCCCCTATTATTTTTATTGATAGCATAATCAACTATATTAGGAGCAACTGAAATCGTTCCGATAGATGGAGCAGTAAGATATACTGGTTTATCTAAGATTTGATATATTCCATTAACTGAAGTTGTTCCTTTTAGATATCCTTGAGTATATAGTCCAGCCCAAACAATAGTCGAATCAGTAGGCATATCTAATTTTGCTTTAGAAGAGTTATAAGTGCTGGAATTATTATCAACATCTACATATCGCAAATATAAATCAGCATTAGTGTAATGATAAGGATTGGCATAATTATATTTTAAAACAGTGTTTCCGATAAACTTTACATTTCCTTTTATATTTCTAGTTTTTTTAGGATTTCTTATCGCAAAATCTCTAAATTTATTGTCTTCATTTTGAATCGGTGTAGTTCCACTACAACCTGAAGCTATGCAAGTCTTATTTGGTTTAGAATCTATAACATGCCAACTTATTTTATTTGGAGCATCATGATGTGTTATCATTTCATTCCAGCCAATACTTACCCCATCCCAATAGTTACTGTCAAAATTATTGAAGTAGTTATTTGATTGTGCCAGTTTATCTCCATACAGACAGTTATTATTAATTGTTGCATGAGTTAAAGGATCCGAAGTAACAGATATAGCATATGCATGTGTACTTGTTATTTTATTATTTATAATATGTGCATTTTTTGCTGTAGTTAATATATTTATTCCGTTATTATAACTGTTTATACATAAATTTTTAACTGTAAGATTAGAAGCTTTTTCTGCATCTATACCAAATCCTGAAGTTGAAGTTATAGAACTATGTTCTACATTAATGCTTACATCACCACCATGGTGAAATATTATACTATCATATTTGGAATGTATTTGTACATTAGATATATTTAAATCTGTATAAGTAGCTACATCTAAGCCTATTCCATCTGAGCTTGTTAGATTTGCATCTGTCAATAAAGCAAGACTGCGTTGTGAATATATGGATCTGCCTTTTGATGTAATATTAATGTCTCTCATTGTTTTGTGACTGTATGTAGTAGTTGAAAAAATTATACCCATTCCCTTTGGAGTATTTATATTTATATGAGCAAAATTTGCATCTTTATTTGTATTGGTATCTTCTTTGTCTATTCTTAATCCCGTAGAATCCGTAGAATTCAAATCAAGATTAGTAAAACTTGTTCCGCCATAACCTACATATATTGCTTCTAGTTTTGAATTTATGTTTATATGATCAAAAGTATGATCTCCTTTTACATTATTGGTAGTGTGAATTCCCATGCCAGAGGAGGATGTAATAGTGAGGTTCTGAAATGTCTGTTTTCCTCCTGCACTTACATATATACCAGTATCTTTCGATTCTATAATGAGATTTTTAAATGTATGACTGCCTGCTCCTGTAGTGTGTCCTTCAATACCGGAACTATTTGATTTGATTTTAAAATTATCAAATGTTATATTTTTGCTATTTAAACTTATCGACCCATTAATGACAACATCGTCAATGGCACTACCTAAACCTTTTATGGTTAGATTATCTCTTTTTGTTTCTATGCTTTCATTATATGTGCCTGAACATATTGCTATGGTATCCCCAGTACTTGCAGCGTTTATGGCATCTTGGATGGTTGAATAAGTTCCACCTTCACATGTACCAACAACCAAAGTGCTACTATAAAGCATCGACGCACTTAAGATTAAAAACAGGATAAGGGTCAGAGTTTTACTTTTTACTTTTTTATTTATTTGCATATTAATTCTCCTCTTTTTTGATCATTTTCTCTATACATGTAGTAAGTTGTTTTAAAATGTCTATGTATTTTCCT
>JALUWO010000459.1 GCA_027019405.1 Candidatus Altimarinota bacterium
AAAAAGTTATCAAAGAAAGGATTTTTAATAACAATTATGTTGTAAAACCGTTTTTTTTTTTTTTATAAAAAGAATGTAAGCTCTAATTGAGAGAGTATTTTATATGTTAAAAAATATATTATGTTGGTATTATGATTAATATTTTTTATTTTTGTTTCTATTTGATTATCAAAATTAGATAATAAATTGTGAAAAACTATTTATTGGAAATTGTATGTATGATGATTAATTTTGAGTTTATTGTCTTTTCTTATAACCTGATTTATTATGGTTATATTTGGAAAATATTGACTTGTTATGTCATGATTAGTTTCATGAATATGTTTTGGTTTAATGTACATATGAATGTTAGGAATACTAGTAAAGGCAAGTTGTGTAGAAAATAAAGTTCTTTATATTTGAATATGAATATATACTGTAGCTGTAATTATAGATATTTATTATACAAATTATGCTATGACTCATATGAAAGAAATTTTTGCACTAGCATTAGGTGATTTATGAAATACTAGTAATCAAACTATATATTTAACACAAATACATAAATTTTTACCAATCTTAGAATGATTACCAATAATTTATGTTTTATATTATTTAGCATTAAGATTATGAGAATCAAAATGATTAGCTATTTTATGGGCTTTAATATTATGACCTATATATTTGCCTATGTTAGCTTTTTATCCTAAAGTAAATAATCTAAAACCTTGTAATTGAATTTCTCTATCAGAAAATAAACAAGAAGGAACTACAAAAGAAGAAAACTTATAAAAAAATAATAAATTATTTTTGTCCAGCTTTTGCTGGATTTTTTTGTATGTTAATTTGAAGAAGACCCCGGGGATTGAAATATTAGTTTATAAATATTTTATATTAAAGTTTTTATTATCCCCGGAGTCAAAATTTGATGATGTTTATTTTTTAATTTTGGACTTACTCTTTATTGAATTTTATTTACTTTTTTCTATTATAGTTTTTAATTTCATTTATTTTAAATTTATTTTTTATGAAAAAACTTACTCCAGCACAACAACAATATGTAGATATAAA
>JALUWO010000460.1 GCA_027019405.1 Candidatus Altimarinota bacterium
TTGGAGATATCCTAATTCATCTTACAGATCAACCATTTAATCATAAAACAATTTCAAGATTATTAGGATTTATTACCGGAACTGTATTAGTAATATTTATATCTACTTCATTTGCTACAAATGGTAATAAGTCATTATCTGCTGTATCATAACTAGAATAATTCCTAACTATATCAATTGATTTTAGTGTATTAGTTTTTTTATTTATTCATAATACTACAGCTCAAGCTTTATATTTTGCTAAAGTTCATTCATAAAATATTGCTTTTGAAATAGTAGCTGAATATAATTGTAACTTATAAATATCATTTATTGTTAATCTTTTATTAGGAACTGTCAAATCAGATAATAAATTTGATATATTATTACACAATCACATAACAGAATCATCTGGATTATCACAATGTAATAATTGTTGATCTACTGTAAAACTTCAAATATATGACATCTTAATATCATTAAATGTCACAACTTTATTTGGATTAAATGTTGTATCTAAATTAAAACTTTTTAATTCATTAATTCATCACAATTTATCTGCCACAGAAGAACTAACACTTCACATAGACTGATTAGATAAATTAGATAATTGATCCTGAATTGTAGTTTTAATAGCTACATTTGTTACAGGAATAGATGCAATTTTGCTAGTCGCCTTCAATTCCTGTGTTTCATTATTAATTTTTTCAAGCTTTTGTTTTAATCTTTTATTCTTTTTTATTAATATTTGGAGTTTCTTTTTTTTATTAATTTGTTTTTCAAGAAAGTCTTTCTGTTTAATGTTTTTAGTATGTTTTAATATTTTTACTTGATTATCAATTTGATTTGTTATAGTTTCTGAAGGGGTATCTTTAATCGAATTTTTTATTATTTCTAAGTTTTTTTTACTTGATGAAGTACTACTAGTAAAAACACTGTCCCAGCTACCCCAACCTCACCAGGCAAATGTACTTCACAGACTTCATATTACAAACACCATAACCATTGTAATAATTTTGTTTTTCATTTTTGTTTTTATTAATATATAAATGTAAATATATTATATTAT
>JALUWO010000461.1 GCA_027019405.1 Candidatus Altimarinota bacterium
TAAGATGAAAGAAAATTTAATATTTGATATAACTCATTATTCAAGAAAATCTTGATTTGGTAGAGTAACTAGGGAAATAGTAAATAGGTTTGTAGAAAAATATAAGGATGAATTTAATATTTTTCTAGTTTGAAACAATGTTTGAGTAGATAAAATAAATTGAATTAAAGTTTATGATTACAAATGAAATTATGTTTTATTTAAGTTTTTTCAGTTAAATAAATTTTTAAAGTCTAAAAAAAAGTGAATATTTTTCTCTTTTGATAATATATTTTTTTGAAAAATAAAGTGATATAAATATATTACAATAATTCATGATATATGACAAGAAAAATGGTGAAAAGAAAATGGAATTTATCATTATATTAAAAATAACAATTTTAAATATGTTTTCTTTTTTTGATTAAATTTTACTTTAAAAAATTTTTATAAGACAGATAAAGTTATAGTTCCATCTGAATGGACTAAAAAAGATTTAATATGATTTTATAATTTAAATAATATACAATCTAATAAAATAAAAGTTGTTTATTGGTGAGTAGATCATTTTTGAAATATTGAAATAAAATATAAAGGGAATGATAAAAAAATAGATATATTATTTCCCTTTCCTTTATTAAGTAAATATTGAATAAAACAAGTTATCGATATTATAAATAATACTGATATTAAAGGTGTTTCAAAGATTGTTTTTTTGGGAGTTAGATGAATAGAAAAAGAAAATATTTTAAATTGAATAAAAAATAAAGACAAAGTTTATTTTGAAGAAAAATTTATATCTGAAAATGAATTGATTGAGTATTATAATCAGAAAAATATATGTATTTATATTACTCACAATGATTGATTTGGCTTTGCTCCGTTAGAATGTCAGCATTTTTGAAATCCAGTATTAGCAAGTTATTCTACTTCTATCCCATATATTTTATGAGATTCAGTTGAATATATAACAGAAGATGATAGTATAAATGGTGTTATAGAAAAGATAAAATTATTAATAAAAAATTATGGTTTATATTCAAAAAGATCTTTAGAAAATTCTA
>JALUWO010000462.1 GCA_027019405.1 Candidatus Altimarinota bacterium
TTACTACTTCTTTAGTATGATCTTTACTGTAATTATCACTAACGATAATCTCGTAATTACTATATGTTTGATTTAAACAAGTTTGTATTGTATAAAAAAGTGTATCTGCTCTTTCTCTTGTTGGTATAAGTATTGTTAACATATTAGTAGTAAACATTTGCTTCCTTCTTTAAAAAATATTTTTAAGGAAAAAATATTCAAATCGATTCTTTTTATCATCTTTTATAACCAAATTTGGACTTTTTCCTATTATTAATTTATGAGATTTAATATTTTGATTGTTGATAAATGTCCCATTTGAAATACAACAATGTGTTCCTATACTACATTCTCCAATAATCGATGAATTTGGATACATTATCAAATATTCTGATTGAATTGGATATTTAATTTCAGCATTAGCACCAATGTTGCAATTTTGTGATAATACTAAAAAATTAGAGTATTTTGCTTTTCCCAAAACTATACCTGTTCCATGAATCAATACAAATATGTCTGGAAGTTTTGTGTCATACATACAATGGAAATTATGCAAAACCTTATTTAATAAAAATAATTTTGTTGCCAATTTTATATCACTATATGTTTCATAAGCAATATTAGATGCATAATATATAAATACAGTATATTGGTCAGCATTTAAATGATTGAAGTAAAGTTTCTTATTTTTATAAAAATGACTTAAAGCTATGTGCTTAAAATTAAATGAGACTTTAATAAGAGTTTCATAGATTATTTGATATAAATTGTCATCGCAACTATTATCTGGGAAAAAGTTGTTTAATTGAGACTTAACATACGAAACTAATTTTTCTGTCGAAATACTTTTTTGCATTTATTTTCCTTTTAAGTTTTTAATATCATTTAATTTCATATTATTCCCCCAAAAAGCCATCGGCTCATACTTTGGATATGGATAATAACCTAAATTTAATTTCATCTTATAATTTTTCTCTACGAGATAATTTTCTACAAATTTCCTAATTGATATTGGCTTTCCACTACAGCAATTCACAACATCATTAATATATTTATTTTGAAAT
>JALUWO010000463.1 GCA_027019405.1 Candidatus Altimarinota bacterium
TATAATTCATGCTCATGCTTATGTAAGTTGATTACCTGCAAAAATAGTTGGTAAACTTTTGAAAATACCTGTTGTTTATACTGTTCATTGAGTAAACCAGCTTGATACTGATAAATGATGAATTTTGGAAAAAATAGAAAAATGGCTTGTTAGCTGAATAAAGTATGATTTAGAAATATCAGTTTGAAAGGAATTTTTAAAATACCCAAATGTAAATAAAAATATAAGGGTAATACCAAATGGAGTAGATATAGAAAGATTTAATCAAATAAAAGTTGATAAAAAATATGATTGATTAAATTTTTTGTGGGTTGGGAGATTTTCTTGGGAAAAGTGAGTTGATTATTTAATTAAGTGATTAAGTTTAGTTGATAGAAAACTGTTAAAAGAAAAATGATTTAAATTAAATTTAGTAGGAGATGGAGAAGATAAAAAAAAGATAGAAAGTTTAGTGAAAAAATTTCAATTAGAAGAATTTGTAAATTTTAAATGAAAAATATTTTGAGATGATTTAATCAAAGAGTATAAAAAAAATCATATATTTATTTTACCAAGTTTAAGTGAAGGTTTTTGATTAGTTATTATTGAAGCTTTTGCTTGAAAAATTCTTGTAATTTCTACAAATGTTTGAATATCAAAAGAAATTATAAATAAAAATAATTGATTTTTGATAAAATCACAAGATAAAAATGAGATAAAAAAAATAATAGAAAATGTTTTGCAATTTGATAAAGAAAAGTTATCTTTGTTATGAGAAAATGGGTATAATTTAGTAAAAGAAAATTATACCTGGGATAAGATGGTTAATAAGGTTTTTAACTGTTATAAAAATTTAATATAAATTTATTTATTTAATATGTTATAAATGTTAGTTTCTGTGGTGATACCAGTATATAATGAAGAAAGATATATAAAAAGATGTTTAGAAAGTTTAAAAAAGCAAACATTTAAAGATTTTGAAATAATATTAGTTGATGATTGAAGTACAGATAATACTATACAATTAGCTAGTGAGTATAAAAATGATTTAAATTTAAAAAT
>JALUWO010000464.1 GCA_027019405.1 Candidatus Altimarinota bacterium
TTTTGAATTTTTATAAATATTATACTGGGATATAAAAACAGAAACTGCATATATAAAAATTGTTGATATCGCAATGGTGCTTAAGATTATAAGTCGTTTTTTTATAGTTAAATTTTTAAACATAGCGACACCTTTTGATTATAATTTAATATTTTAAACAAAATAATATCATGAATATCTTGAAATTGCAAAATACCAAGAGCTTTTCTGCCATATTGTTTTTGCAAGCCCCCTTTTTCATTTAGTATTTTTATGATAATTGCAGTCGAAGAAAGAGAAAGAGATGCGCCTATAATGATGGCACTTTTTAAATTGTAATGAAAAAGATAGTATGATATGATACCAAAAATAAAAGTTGCTAAAAAAAGTGCATAAGGTCAGGTCATAAATACTATGCTAAGAAGTACAAGTAAAAAGCTGTCCATGATCTCATTATATCAAAAAATTAACTCTAAGGATTTAGAATGAATCAAATCAATTTTCAAAAAGAAAAACTTAATCCGTGTAAAGTCGTATGTGTAGGCAGAAATTATGTTGCTCATATAGAAGAGTTGGGTAATGAAATACCTCAAGAAATGGTTTTATTTGTAAAGCCGAATTCTTCCATAAGTGAAGAATTAGTTCAAATAAGTGATGATTGTCATTATGAGGGTGAGATTAGTTTTTTGGTGAGGGATAAAAGATTATATGGTGTTGGTTTCGGGCTTGATTTAACTAAAAGAGATATGCAAAGTAAGCTAAAAAGCAAAGGTCTTCCTTGGGAGAGAGCAAAGTCTTTTGATAAGGCTGCTGTTTTTAGTGATTTTGTCAAGCTTGAAGATGACATAAACTCTCTTAGGCTTGAATTGCAAATAAATGGAAAATTGGCTCAATCAGGCGGAGTTGATTTGATGATATATAAGCCTGAAACAGTGCTGAAAGAGATAGAAAGTTTTATGAGTTTGGATGATTTTGATATCATTATGACAGGTACTCCTAAAGGTGTGGGAAGATATAAAAAAGATGATGAGTTTATCGGTAGAATTTATAGTGATGAAAAGT
>JALUWO010000465.1 GCA_027019405.1 Candidatus Altimarinota bacterium
TAGAGAAATTTGGAAGATAGAATAAAATTTGTCCCCGGGGACAAAAGAATTGTTATTTTTTTGACAAAAATCATAAATTAACTAAAATACTATTATGTATTTTATAAAAATAAAAATAAAAAAATGAAACAAGTTGATATTATTACAAAAACTTATGAACACAAAAAATTTGAGAATACTAGTAATTTAAAACAAATAAATAATTTACAAGATTTTCAACTTACTAATTTAAAGTGAATTATTATAGAAAAGTATGATAATAATATTTTTGTTTTAAAGCAAAGTTGAAAAGAATTATGATATGTAAAATGAAAAGAACAATTGAAATTAATTTTAAATAAATTAGAGAAAAAAAATAATATAAAAATAAAAACAGGACTAAAATTACAATGACTATGAATTTCTGTAGAAAATAATCCAAAGGCACCAACTTGACAAAAAAATATAGATTTTACAAGAAATAATCTTTCTAAATATTCTGTTAAGGTGTTAGCTTGATTATACGAAGATTCTCATACAGATAGTCTTTTAAAAAAAGATATTATTGCAAATCTAAAAGAAAGAATTTTTGATGTAAATACTTCTTTTGATCAAAAAAAGGAAATTTTGAAATCATTTGAAAATACTAAAATTTATGATGAATTAGTAATTTCTGTATTGTGAAGTTTAAAAAATCAAGCAGAATGAGATGAATTTTTACATTTAGTTTGAAAAGATAATTTACAACAAGCTATAAAAAATCATTTTGTAGATGATAATTTTGTGGAACAATTTTATATAAATTATACTTCTTCAGATGATGTAAGGTGATATTCTGTAAATTGTGGTAAAAAAATAGATAAAGCTAGTTGTAATGCTTTTTCTTCTTATGTTTATGCATTATGAAAAACCTCAAATAATCCATTTTTTAATTATTCAATAGTGTGATCTACAATTTCAAAAGCTTTTGATAATAATTTATCATTTTTCAAAGAAAAGATTTTACCTGTGTTTGATTATTATAAAAAAACTAAATGAAAATTGTTAAAAAATGGAGT
>JALUWO010000466.1 GCA_027019405.1 Candidatus Altimarinota bacterium
CTTTTCTATTATAAGTTTTATAATCTATTTTCAAAAAATTTGCCATTTGCTCTTGAGTTATTCAACTATTTTTTCTTTTCTGTTTTATCATTTCAAGTATTGTTTGTTTTTGTTTCATTTTCATTTTTTAAAATTTTAAAATCATTACATAAAGAAATATCATATTTTAACAATTCTTTAAATTCTTTATTAACATATAATCTATCTAAATTTCAATTAATCGCTTTTTCAATAAAACTAACAACAATAATACAAAAGAAAGAAGCTCAAATTTTCTTTTGTAATTTCAATAAATCATTTTTATTTTGTTTCATTTTCATTTTGTCAATAAACTAAATCCATAAACTTTTCTAAATCAAATTCATCATCAATATTTTTTCAAAATCATGTTATAAAATAACTAGTCCAATAATCATCAAAAAAATCTTTTGTCTTCAAGTTAAACCATTTAGTAAGGGTTGCTTTTATAGCCGGGGCAAGAAAGCCACCGGCTAAAAATCAACCTCATGTTTTATCTGCAATATTTTCATCTTTTACATCAGTATCATCTTTTTTAAAATAATAATCAGTTCCCCAACTATACCAACCTAAACCTTTATAATATTTCCTAACAGCAGGAACAAGTCTCCTGAATGTGCTATCTAATTGTGCTAATTCTTGAGTTATTAAATACATACTTATTTTCCTTTTTCTTACTTGTGTAAGTATAATAAGTTGCTCTTTATTAAAATTTTTACTGAACCACCTACTAAAGAAATATAAATGGGCTTCATCAAGTATAAATATTATAGGTCTAAATTTTCAATACTCATTCAATGTATCTTTATTATTTGTATTTTGTGCATATTCTACAAGAACATCAAAAACTTTTTGCAAATCTTCTATTCAAGTATAAACTAAATCTACAAAATCATAAGGAATATTACTTATAATAAAAGGATTCTCTTTACTATGTTTTCTTTTATATGCTTGATAAAATACATTATATGTTTTACCAGCACCAAATTCTCAAGTTATAATCTTTACTCAATACATT
>JALUWO010000467.1 GCA_027019405.1 Candidatus Altimarinota bacterium
GAGATGGATTTGGGAAAATGAAATAGAATTAAGTGAAGATTTTGACTGATATACTATATATTGAAAAGTGGATAAAATAGTTGTTTGAGGAATTCTGAATTACAGAAATGAGTTTGGGATTATATTTGAAAATAAAGAAGATGCAGAAAAATGTCTTAATGAATGTAGAAAAGAGTGGGAGATTTTATATGAATTAAATTAAATTAAAATGGATTTAGAAAAAGCAATTATGAAAGATTATGAATGGGCTATAGAAAAGTTCGAACGGGTAAATGATTATGAAAGCTACTTAGAGTATTTACTTAGAACCTTAGAGGGAGATAAAAATGTAATACTTACTTGATGTAAGTATGATGAGAATTGAAATTTTATTAACTAATTAAAATTAAAATGCAAAAGAGAATATTCCAAATAGTAGATAAAATAATATCTACTTTAGAACACGATAAGTTTAGTTTATTTATTCTTATAACTATACTTACAGGAATGATTTTAGTAGTTATAGGACTATCACAAACTAAAGCAAATTATACACCTCATATCAAACAAAATACAAAGCAAGTATGGGGTTATACTTGGGGAAATAAAGCTTTTAAACTTTATAACAAACTAAAAAAAGTTTGATATACAGACTATCAGTCTAAGTTAATTATAAACAAATGTAAAAAATTTAGAAAAACTTGAGTAGTAGATTGTATAATTGCTATTGCTTCTATTTGAAAAGCTGAGAGCTGAGCTTTTAAACATTGTTATAAATGACAATGTATGGGAGTAAAAAGGTTTGGTTTCCAGAACCTTTCAGCAGACTTAAATGACTGGCTGATAAGATATAATAAATACTGGTATAAGTGGAGAAGAAAAGGTTGAGCTAGATTTTTCTATTCAATAAATTGAAGACCTAGCCCAAGCAGATACTGCACAGAAGAGGCAAGCAGTTGATACAAAAAGTATAATTGTATAAATTGATACAAGCATTTTCAAAGTGTATTTTATTTCTTAACTAAATAACAAATGACATTAAGTTTATGAGATTTAA
>JALUWO010000468.1 GCA_027019405.1 Candidatus Altimarinota bacterium
TTTTCCAAAACTTCATTTTTAGTCCATTTTTTTCATTTATCATCTTTTAATTTTCTTACAAACAAATCAACTTCACAATTATGATTTCTAACCAATCATTTACATAATTCTTGCACATGCACTTGTCATCAACCAAATACTGGTTGCCAACCATCTATTAACATTGCTATTTTCATAGTAACTCATTATATATATTTAAAGTTTTTTCTATATTATCATCCCAAAGAAATCTTTTTTCAGGTATTTTTAAATATTTGTTATTATAGAAGTTTAATATTCATTCTGCTATACTTTTTTCATCTCAAGGATTAACAAAATTAATTTTTCAACTTACAACTTCAGGTAAAGAAGCTATTTCTGAAACAACAAGTTTTTGTCATAAAGCACAAGTTTCTGCTGCTGAAAATCAAAATCATTCTGCCAAAGATGGAACAATCACCAAATCTGATGCTAAAATATATTTTCAAAGGTCAGTATATTTTACACTTGTTTTTAAAATAACATTGTTAGAAATATTTAATTTTTTAATCAAATTATCAATAAAATTAAATCTTTTTTTATCATTGTTTGAAACTATTAAAAAAGCTTTAAAATTAGGGATAGATTTTGTTATTTCTGGTATAGATTTTATATAATATTCTAATCATTTAGATATTCATGGTCTTCAAAAAAATAGTCAAACATAATAATTTTCTAAATCATTGTCTTTTTTTATTTTTTCTATATCATTTTTTTTATAGTTATCATTGTTCCATATTTTATAATCAACTCAATTATAAACTGTTATTAACTTTTTATCTTCTATTCAATAAGCTAATCTGATAGAATTTTTTGTATAGTTGGAAACACATATATATTTATCAAAATTAAATTTAAAAATAAGATCTTCAAATTGCTTAAAAAAAAATCCTTTCCATCATAAAAACCTATACCACAGTTTTCAAAAAATCTCATGAACAGTTAAAACAACTTTTTTTCAAGAAAACTTTCAAATAAACCAAGATGGTATAGCACTATTATATGTAGTTGTATGAATTAAATCACATTCTTTTGCAAGTTTGATTCATTTTAAAATAGAAAAAAACATAAAATTATATCTATTTGTTCAAACTCTATAAATTTCTATATTATCAGAAAAGTTTTCATATTCTTTAACTTCTTTATTAAATTTTGAAGTTAAAATTATAATTCTATGTCATTTTTTTTCTAACCTAGAAATAATATTTTCAAAAAGAATTTCCACTCATCAAATATGAGGTTTATATAAATCCAGTATAAATAATATTTTCATTATTTTAAATATATTGCTTAAAATATTCTATAGTTTTTTTAAGACCTTCTTCTAATTTAATTTTTGGTTCCCGTCATAATTTTTCTTTTGCTAAGCTATTATCTGCTTTTCTTTGTTTTGGATCATCTCAAGGAAGTGGTTTATATACTATTTTACTTTTACTTTCTGGAATTAATTTTAAAATAATTTCTGCTAATTCGTTCATTGTAAATTCAAAATCTGTTCAAGTATTTACAGGTCAAATAAATCAAATATTATTATTCATCATTCTAATTATAACTTCCACTAAGTCAGTAACATATTGAAAACTTCTTGTTTGAGTACCGTCTCAATAGATAGTTATATCTTCATTTTTTAAAGCTTGCATTATAAAATTACTTATAACTCTTCAATCATTTGGATTCATTGCTGGTCCATAAGTATTAAAAATCCTTATAATTCTTATATCAACTTTATGTTCTCTATGATAATCCATAAATAAAGTTTCAGAAGCTCTTTTTCATTCATCATAACAAGATCTAATTCAAATAGGATTTACATTTCACCGATATGATTCTACCTGAGGATGTATCTTAGGATCTCAATAAATTTCCGAAGTAGAAGCTTGTAAAATTTTAGCTTTAGTTTTTAAAGCTAACTCAAGCATATTTATAGATCATAATACGGAAGTCTTTATAGTCTCAACTGGATTTTTTTGGTAATGAATTGGAGATGCAGGACAAGCTAAATTATATATTTCATCAAATTGTCCCCAAAATGGTTGAGTAACATCATGTAAAATAAATGTAAATTTAGGATTATTTATTAAATCAATTATATTTTCTTTATTTCATGTAAAAAGATTATCTAAACAATAAACCTCATTTCAATCATTTAATAATCTCCTACATAAATGTGAACCTATAAATCAAGCTCATCATGTTATTAATATTTTTTTCATTGTTATTTATTAATTACTCATATAAAATCTTATCATATTCCTTACACTTTCTTCTTCACCAACAGCTTTCAATCAAGCAAAATGCAAAACTCCATCAAAATCATTTTTCTTAAAAATCTTTTCTAAATTTTCCTTATCGAGTAAATCTACTTTATAAAATTTAGGTCTGTATCACAAAATTTTCTCTAAATTATCAAGAACTTCTATTTTAGAATTTGATAAGTTATCAACTATAACTGTTTCATAACCAGCTTTTTCAAATTCAACAACTGCATGAGAGCCTATATAACCAAGTCATCAAGTAACTAAAAGTTTAGTCATTTTATATAAATTACTTTTTTAAATCATTATTACAGTATATTTTCTTAAATTTCCATTTAAATAAAGTATATATTGCTTTAAATCAATCAGAAAACTTAATTTTTTTTCATTCTTCTGGTTTTCTAGCCTTATAATGTATAGGATATTCCCCATATTTATATCATTTTCTAAATAATAACATAGTAACAGCAGGTTCCCATTCAAAACCATTTTCATTTGGACAAACTAATAGTTTTTTTAAATCTCATTTAAATAATTTATAACAAGTAGGTTCATCTGTAATTTTTTTAAAAGTTAATATAGAAGTAATCATAGAAACTAATAATCATCATAATAAAAAACTAAAAGTAGAATAAGTATTTTTATATTTTTTAATTCATAAAATTCTTGATCCATAAAGAAAATCAAGTTTTTTATTATCTAATTCTTTTATTAAATATAAGTAATCATAAGGATTATACTCCAAATCAGCATCTTGAATTATTATATAATCTCATGTAGATTTTTTAATACCTTCTTTTACTGCAAATCACTTTCAATGATTAATTTTATTATCAATAAGTATAAAATTATCTTTATTTACAATAAAGTCATTAACTTTTTTAACACTATTATCAGTTGAACCATCATTTGATATTATAACTTCTATTCAAATATTATCTTTTTTTAAATATTCTCATACTTTTACAATTTCATCTAAAACAGAGAGTACAGTTTTCTCTTCATTATAAAGTGGAATTATGATACTAAGTTTTTTCATTATTTTTGCTTAAAATTAAAAAAATAATTCATTGAAAAATTCCATATGAATATAATGATTTTATTAAAAATAGCTACATATAAATAATAAAATCATAAAATACTTACTCAAATATATAACAATAATAAGTTAATTCACATTCAAATAACTTGAAATACTAAAAATAAAAAACCTTGTGACATATGTTTTTTATCATAATTTTCAAATGTTATGTATTTTTGAAAAAAGAATCATACAAAAAAACTTACTATAAAACTTATAGTAGCAGAAATTAGATAATATATTCAAAATATAGAAGTTAAAATATATAATATACTTAAATCAACTATTGCAGCTATTCCTCATCATACTGCATATTTTATAAATTTATTGATTATTTCTTTTAATTTCATGATATATTATTCAAAAAAACGATAATAAAATTACAAATACCATTGTAAACACTCTATTTACAGTTGTTTGATTTAAAACCCACTTATAATTTCCTGTTATTAAAAAAGCCAAAACAAATAATATAAATATAAATAAAGGAGCTAAAATAAATATTAGCATTTTATAATTTTTAGCTTTATATAACTTATAAGTAAAGTATATTACTAACAATAACCACAATAATATTATATTATAGTTTCATTCATTTAAAAAAATACTTGGGAAAACCTTAAAAATCTCCCAATGTGGTCACTCTAGTCAGATACCACTTTTTACTCAGGCAGCTTGATTAAATCATAATCAATAATATTTTTTTATTGCTAAAAATGGAATAAAAAATAATATTATTATCATAAAAAATTTAAATAAAAATGCTTTATCAAATAATAACTTAATATACTTTTTTAAACTTTTTTGAAAAAAAGATATAAATAAAAATGAAAATACTATTCAAGGCATATAAATTACAAATCAATCATTTTTAATATATGATAGTCAAATTGCTAAAAACATAGCTAATAATAGTAAGGATGTATTTTGTTCTTCTAAAAATTTATATAATAAGTAAATAATTACTATACTTACTATAGCAGATGGCAAATCCCAATATCCACTAACTGAATGATAAAATACTAATGGTAAACTTAATACTAAAAACACAGACAAACTAGTTAAAAATATATCTTTTGTTTCTTTGTAAGTTATATTTACAATAAATAGTATTCAAAAAAAGAAAAATAACCAATTTAATAAATTTATATAAATATCATCCCAAGTTCAACTAAATAATGCTACAAAGCTTTTATACAGTGGCATATATATTGGATACCCTAATCTTCATTTTCAAAGTATTTCATTTTTTTCTCAAATAATTTTTAATCAATTATCATAATACATATTAATAGAAGGTTTATTCCAATTTCAAAAAGTATCATCTGCAAAAGATGGTAAGTTTATAACAAAAATAAAACTAATAACTAAAAACAATATAGAATATATTCCTAAAAATAAAGTAAATACTTTTTTAGTCAGATTTAATTGTTTAAAATTTATTACAATAGATTTAATATTAAAATTAAGTTTTAAAGTAGAAAGCAATATTTTGAAAGAAAAGTGATTATCAAAGAAAAACGATATTACAAACATTGAAATAGCTAATATAACTACTACTAAAAAATTTGTAGGATAAATATTATAATTTAAAAAATTAAGATTAAATAACATAAAGCTTAAATAAAATAATCAAACAAACCAAGATAAAATATACAAAATCAATCAACTCAACCTATTTTTTAAAAAAGCCCAAATTAAAAGTATTCCTATAAAAATAGGGATAAGCAAAAATCATACTATATATTTTAATAAAATAATTATATTTGAATCTAACATATTTATTTGCATTTAAGTAATAAATTATTTCAGTTTTGGTATTCTTTTTCACAATTTTGATATTTAGAAGGTATATTACTATGATAAATTATAACATAAATAGGATTTAATTTATTTAAAATACATGGCTTGAAATAAATATCTTTTGACCGTTTTTTAAAAGGCCAAGACCTAAATAATATAAAATCATATGTGCAGTTATTATTAAAATCTAAATGATTTCTAATATTTTTTATAAAACTATAATAATCATTAAGATAAAAAACATTATCTCATTTATTGAAATTAATTATATTATCTTTTGTATCAATATAATATTCATATAAATTTTTAAAACTAATTATAGCAGTTAAAAATATTGATACATAAACTATTATGTCTAATACTTTTCTATTTTTATAAATTCACCATAAAATTAAAAATACTATTAAAATAAATCATAAAATAGTTAAAAACTTTTCAGCTTGAACATTAAAAATTTTAAAACCATATTTTAAATTTATTATATATGGTGTAATTCATTCTATATGAGAAAAATTTTTCCAAGCTAGTGATAATTTTTCACCAAAAGTTAAAGTAGATAAATCAAATATAATATTCTTTCAGTTTATATTTCAATTAAAAACTATTCAAACAATGGTTTTATTTTTAGGTAATTTATTGTATATTGAATTATTCACTAAAAGCATTGGATTATTTATATTTTTTATATTAAATTGTTTAAAAGGAATAACTTGTTTTCAAATAACATAAACTAATATTCATTTTCAATATCAATTAAAGTTTCATTTAATAAGTAATTTTTTGTTGTTTTTTAAATATCATAATCATAAAATACATTGCTTATGACAAACAAAATCTAATCAACTATTAGTTTTTTGAATATTTGAAAATCATTGAGTAAACAAATAGTTATTTATTTGATATCAATAAGTGATATTAAATAAAAAAAAAGTAAGTAAGATAATTATAATTTTTTTTAATTTAAACATAATCATAATCTTTAATTATTTAAAATCATTATTTAAAAAACTTTGTCCAGATCATTTTCAAAGCAATATTGATAGCATTTGAGGATTTTTGTCATTTACTTAAGCTATAATCTGTATATTTTATATGGACAGGAACTTCTGTAAATTTTAATTTATTACTAGAAATTTTATCTATTAATTCAGATGAATATTCAAATCAATCAAGAGTTAAATATATTTGTTTTATAGCAGAAACAGTAAGCATCCTATAACCATTATGAGGATCTGA
>JALUWO010000469.1 GCA_027019405.1 Candidatus Altimarinota bacterium
TAGGTATAATATAATACAATATTTTAGAATAGCTATAATTATTAGTCTGTCATACTTTAGAATGCTTTATATTTTTCATGTATTTAAAAAACAAAAATAAAAAATGTTTGTGATTATTTTTATTTTTGTTTTGTTATACTATTAAATTGTTTATCCTAACTTCATTGGTTTATTATTATAATGACAGAAAAATTTAGCTTCATTATTTTCATCATAAATAACTATATCCTTATGAAAATGTCAAAAATGCCATTGTTTGAATTTTATTCAACTTTTATAAACTATCATTTCTAACAAATCAGATACTTCATCTCTTAATTTTCATTCATTTCAATAATTAATTATCTTTCTTGCTATACTTATAGGACAAGTATGAGTTAGTATATAATCAACTCATTTAGTTTTATATTTTTCAGTATTTTCTAAAACTTTTTTAATTTCTTTATCACACAAATATTCTAACATCCACCAACTTTTTTCTTCTTCTCTCCAAGCTTTATCTATACTCAAAGCTCATCATATAGCAAAAATTGTTTTTCAGTTTATTTGATAAACTTCTCACCTTTTTAGAAAATAAATACTTCCTGTTTTTCTTTTTAATTCCCATACTTTGTTTCACCATTTTTCAATTTCAGGTAGTGAAAAAATTTCATTATAATTCTCGTGATTTCAAGGAACTACTGCTATTGTATAATTTAAACTTGCTAGTTTATCCAAAGTTTTTCTTTGTACAATTATAGGTTTATAATTTCTTTTAATATGAATTTTTAATCTAACTATATTGTTTTTTATTGTTTCATACTCATTAGTACCTTCATTTAAGTTAAAAAGTTGTTTTTTATAATTATCCACTTGTTTTTCTAATTTCTCTAATTCCTTTTCTTTAATTAGTGGATACCACAAATATCAAAAATCACCTAACTGAATTAGAACATCATCTTTTGTTAAAGTTTGACTTTCAGTCCAATAATTAGGGTCTAGTTTTTTAGCATCATCTTTATATAAATCAAATCAATGTGTATCACCACAA
>JALUWO010000470.1 GCA_027019405.1 Candidatus Altimarinota bacterium
TGAGCTAAAGTAGCCTCAATATCTCTTGTTTTACTAAATGTCATAGACTGCACAGATACGGGTGCATCCCCGCCTACTGCTACTGCACCTACAAAAATCTTTTTTGTTTTATATCTTTTTATCATTTTTTAAATCTTTTTGTATATTTTGTATAGTTTTTAAAAGTATAACAATATCATTTTTACATATATCATACACGATTTGAGCATCGATATCAAAATAGTGATGAGAAAGAATATCTCTAATACCTTTAACATCTTTCCACTCTATTTGGGGATATTTTTTTAAAAGCTCTTTGTTTGATAATTTATCAATATTTTTAAAACCTTCACCTATAGCAACAAGTCTCATTGAAATACTATCAAGTTTTTCTATGCCTTTTAAATCTTTTAAAAAATCATCCTCATTTTCAATATCTTCAAATCTTTGGAGTATCAATTCAATAGAATATTCAATATCTTCTAATGTTGATAGTATCATTTGAGAATTTAGCATTTTATTAAATCTTTATATATAGTTTTTAATAAAAAAGGTTTGATATTTTTATGTCTTCTTATGATATCCACCCTTTTTCCAAGATCTTTTTCTATCTGGTATTTAGCTTTTATAATATTATGAAATGATGGCTTAGCTTTTATAAATATATCTATGTCACTATCAATAGTTGCTTCATCTCTAGCATAACTTCCAAAAAGTCCTATCTCTTCTATATCATATACTTTTTTAAATTTTTCCCTATTATCTTTTAAATAGTTCAAGATATCACTCTTATTCATTAAAAAACCTCCTTTTGCTTTTTATCATTTTATCTCTTCTTTGTTCATATTTACCGATTGGCGAACTTTATCATCCCATTTTGCAAAATATCCATTAAGTCTCTCAATCTCATTAGATGCCCTTAACATATTATACATAAAAACAGTTTAAGAAAAAGATATGGGGTCTATATCGATTTCTATATGTGATTGTTTGCATCTTGATATGGTTTGCAAAAGAGCTTTTGATGAAGTGGATCTTAGGAGTATATCGT
>JALUWO010000471.1 GCA_027019405.1 Candidatus Altimarinota bacterium
TTATCTATTTCTGAAATTCTTTGTTTAGCTATTTTAAAGTATTTTTCTTCTAATTCAATTCATATAAAATCTCTGTTTAAATTTTTACAAGCTACTCAACAACTTCAACCTCACATTGTAGGGTCTAATACTAAATCTCATTCTTTAGTATAAGTTTTTAATAAATATTCTATAAGTTTTACAGGCTTATTTGTTGGGTGAGATTTTTCTTTTACAATTTCTCAATTAATTTCAATTAAATATTCTTGTCTTTTTTCTTGTTTAAATTTTTGTATAGTTCTTGGTCTTCTATCTCAAGTATTTTCAGTCCAAATAGATAAACTTTTTCATTCTTTTACTGCTAAATTACTAGTTCAAGTTCAACTCATCATTGCATAAGGTTTTCATTTTGTTCTTTGTTCATTATACTTCATATAATTTTCCTTTGTTGCATTTTTTCAAGCATAAGTTGTTGCTTTTTTTCAAAAAACTAAAATATGTTCGTGTACTCTTCAAGGCTGATAATTTATAGTTGCAAAATTAGTTAAATTACTTTTTTCCCAAATCCATTCATATTTATATTTTAAATTCCATCTATATTTATTCTGAAATTCAATACTTTTATATCATAAAACAAAAGAAAATGGATTAGTTGCTGTCATACACATAACTCAATCTTCTTTTAATATTCTATTCACTTGTTTAAAATATTCTTCTAAATTAATTCATTTATCCCAGTTATTTGCAGTTATTCTTTTTAAGAGCTTATCTGAATAAGGCAAATCAGCAAAAATTAAATCTATACTATTATCTTTTATTTTTTGCATTTCTTCTATTGCTTCTCAATGTATTAGTTTCATATTTTTAAGTATTAAAATTTAAAATTCTTTGTTTAGCTATTTCACAATATTCTTCATTTAATTCAATTCCTATCCATTTTCTATTAAGTTTTTCACAAGCTATAAGTGTTGTTCAGCTTCATATAAATGGGTCTAAGATAGTTTGTTGTTTATCACTTGATAATAATATATAAATTTCTATAATT
>JALUWO010000472.1 GCA_027019405.1 Candidatus Altimarinota bacterium
TTTTTTAAATCTTTTAATTTATTTAATACAAATTCTAAATTATCTTTTGTTTGCTCATCGTATTTAATTTTTAAAGCCTTTTGATAATATGTAACTGCTTTTTCCCAGTATCATTTTTTCAAATTTACATTAGTTTGTTTTTCTCAAAATCTATAGTAAGCATTTCATAAATTATGATTCAACCTAAAATTTAGTTCATTTTTTCAAGTTCATAAAATAGATAAATAAGTTTTGATACTATCTTCGTATTTTCACTGTTTATACAATGTATTTCAAATATTATAAATTCATTCTACATTATTTGCTTGAGTAAATTTTTTAACAGCTAAATTATATTTTTTTTGCTCAAAAATTTGTTTTCAAGTATAATTATCGTAAAAAGATAATAAATATGGTAAATTAATTAACAATAAAACAAAAATTCATCATCAAATAAATATTTTTTTAAGCATTTTTATTTTTGTAAGTAATTAAATATTTTAGTATTATTATATGATATTTTAATTTTTTATTTGAATTATTACCTTATTTTTGACACAAATATAATGGTGAACAAATTATTAAATACTATATTGAAACTAAAATACCACTATTTTATAGAATCTAATTTATATTTACAATTTATTCATAAAAACTTGATAAGAGCTTGCGACCTCGGAGCCCACTTGTGGGAGGGAGCAAGCCTACCAGCTAAATATCTAAATCATAAGAATGAGCCAGTATTTGTGTCTTGATCTTTCTTGGTTCTTCTTTTTATCAAGATAAAGAAGAACATAAGAAATAAAAATAGATAACATACTATTACAATCTTCTATTTAACACAGTCATTATATTCAAATCCATTACCAAATATCATAAAAATAAAATAAAACTAATCATAACTAAATATCTTGTGTAATCATCCATTTGTTTTGAAGTTTTTGTCTCAAGAGCTTTTTTATCAAGTTTTTCAATATATTTTGTAATTGTGTCTATACTGTCTATATTGTCCAACTCTATATATTTTGCATTTATGTCATTTG
>JALUWO010000473.1 GCA_027019405.1 Candidatus Altimarinota bacterium
TATTGTTTCAAGTAGTTCAAATAGTTTGTGTTGTATTGTCTTTTCAATTATCAGTTAGTTTTCAATTTGCTTTAATATTAGTTGTATGTTTATTAGAAATATTACTTATATTAGTACCATTACTTATTTTATGTTTAAGAATATTTTCTGGATTTTCTTTTGAAAAGATAAAAAACCAAGCATTTCAACCTATAATTAGAATAATAAATAATATTATTCAGTATTTAATATATTGTGGTAAATCTTCCCACCAATATTTTATATCATCTATCATGGTAATTTAGTTTATTTTATAAAAAATTATTTAATATATTATTTTGAGTTATATATAATATTGTTAATGCAATACCTCCTTGCCAATATTGTTTAATAATATTACTTAAAAACTTTGGATTATTTTTAATAAAATATAATATAATTATATTATATATATCTCACATTAAATTATGTCATCATAATGTATAAATAGTTTTTCAGTTTTTTGAACCTAATTTAATAAATTTAAATCTTAGATTATAATTTAATTGTTTTGCAATAATATAATATTTACACCATTTAGGATAATCCATAAATATAGTGTTATTATTAATTTTTAAATTAATTATATCACCATCTACAATAATATTTGATTGATTTGGTTTAATACTACATATCTTTCATAATTTATCCATATTTTCAGAATTTGTATTAGTATCAGGTTTTTTACTATTTACAAATTCTTGAAGTTTATTAATAATAGTTTCATCTGATATTTTTGGTAATTCATTATTAGATTTTAATTGTATATCATCAACTGATAGCTGTTTTATCTTTTCTTCAAAATGATTTATATTTAGTTTTTTATTAATTTTTTTTACATAAGCTTTTGAAGCAGTAGATACTTTAATTTGATTTAAAGTATTTGTTAAATCTTCTAGTGAATTAGTGGTATTTACAATATTATTATTTATTTTTTCTACCTTATTTTTTAATTGTTTTAATTGAGCTTCAATGTTTGCTTTATTTTTTCATTGTTTGCTATTATTTACAATATTTTGTATCTTATTTATTATAATATTTTTTTGTTCTTCTAATTTAGTTAGTTTATTTTTAAACTCTTTTATTTGTGGTTCTATTCTTTTAAGTTGTTTTATATTATTTTGTAAGACTTCTTTTTGATCTTGTGATATAGAACTATCTTTCAATTGTTTTTCTATTTTATCTTTTACATTATTACTTAATTGAGATATATTAGTAATATCTTTTTGAAGATTATTAACTTTTTGTACAGTATTATTTGATATATCACTTATTTCTTTTTTTATATCTTCTAAACTTCAATTAGATTTGATATTATGTTGTCAATGTTGTACATCAATTATATTATTTGTATGTCCAGTATTTATAGTAGACTGGTGTTGTGATGTATGATTATTACATCATGCTAAAGATATTAACATAACAGATAGGCTAATTCATACAATTTTCTTTTTCATTATATTATTTTTTTATAAATTAAAATATTTATACTATTAAAAATAAAAAATAGAAACTTAAAGTTTCTATTTTTTATTTTTAATAATGTATTATTTATCATCTTTTGCCATACAAACATATTGTTTATAAGAATAGTTACATTCCCGATCATTATACCAAGTAACATTAAGATTACTATCATAGCTAAATCATAACCAACAAGTTTTATGGTAATCTCCATTTGGTTCTGTAACATTTGTTCTATCAGAAGCCCAGAAATTTCATCAGTTAATTGATTTAAATCAAACTGTTGTCACATTATTAGGAGAGTATGAATTCATAGGCTTATTAGATCCAAAACTATGCCGATACCAATTGTTAGAATTATGTGTTGGTTGATAAATTCATAAAGGTCATAAATTTGACATTCATTGTGATTTAGCAAAATCTCTACCTGCTTCATAATGTTGTTTTGAAGTTGGAGCAAACAGCATTAATCCTAATGATTTACAAGTATTATTATCTGACACTTTAGAGGTAGAAATACCATTTTTAACTGCATAGAATGTCCATCATTTTCAATTTGACATATCACAGTATGCTTTAATTATAGTATTCCCTGGCTTTATCCAGTAATATCCATTATGTCCATTATGTATATTATGAAGATATCATTTACAATCTTTAGCTACACTACCATCAGAATATTTATAAGCACCATTCTCCATCTTAAGTCTTGGATCAGGAATATCTGAGATACTAACATAACTGTTAGATAATTTAAATGGATCTGAATAAACAACCTGTCAATTGTTTCATACTAATTTAAGTCTAACAGTTGTGTTAGAATTTGTACTAGGATTACCTAATTTAGATAGTATGTTATAAACTATATCATTTGTAACTTCTATATTATTCATCAAATATGAATAAATATAGTTATCATTTCAATTAGGTGATAGTTCTACATATACTTTATTAACTCATTTAAGATATCATTTGATAACTACATCATATCTATCTACGTTATATGTTATTTTAATATTTTTAAGATGGGAATGTCACCGTGTAACTGACCGATCATGATATTCATAATATCATATTTTAATTGTGTCTCAAGGATTTACAGACATGTTATATGTAACATGTTGACTTCATCTATTCCGTTTTCGCAAATTATATACTCTTGAGCTATTTTTATAAATTCTAAATTCTACATGATCCGCCCGCAGTTCTTCATTCCATATAGCATCAAAATCTATTTTTATACTATGTACTCAACTTGGGACAGTCCAAGATTGTAAATCTTCTTTACTAACATTTCCCCGTGAACCGGGTGTTGTCATATTTGACATAGTATACTTACCTTGTCATCCTACTGTGAAAATATGAGGTTTAACCATAATATTATCAACTTTAGCATTTTTATCAATATTTATTTTAGCACCAGGTGCTAAATCTATTCTATTATTTTTTAAATCCATTGATAAATTACCACCTGGTTTAATATTAACAATAACATTATCATTAAGTTTAATATTATTTCATCTACAATCTACAGTTTTTGTAATATCACAAGAGTTATTAATAGTTACTGTACTACCATTATGATTACAAGTTATATTACATTCACTAGCATGGGTAGCTCATAAAAACAACAAACTTCATAAAACTAATGGTAATGCTTTTTTTATTTTTCTTCTCATTATTATTTACAATTAATTAAATAAATTTATCATAATTTTACCAACAAGCACCCATACAAACAGAACCATCAGAATTAATTCTAAGTCATTTATTAGTTCAAGATGCTTTTAAAGAGATATCTCTACTATCTATAATAACTCAAGACTTTTTAAAATTAGCTACATCATGTCAGTTAGAAACTAATATAATTCAATCATCATTTACATCCTCTGTTCTAATTTCTATACTTCAGTTATTATTTTTAATAAATCATTTCTTACTATTTCAATCAATTTCTAACATATTAGATATTGTTAATGGAACATTTAAAATACTATTACTATTAGTTAATTTTAAAATATTATTATTATCTTTATTAATTAGTAAGTTGTTAGATGTATCTTGCATAATACCCCAAGAATGAGAATTTACTTTTAATGTAATCCCTCTATTACTATTTCAAATAAGTTTTATATCTCCATTAATATTAAATCAACCTTTAATCCAATTATAAATTTTATTAATATTTCATTGTAGATTATTAATAACATCTTTTGTTAATATATCACCATTGTTAATATTTACATTATTTAATGAAGGAACTATTCCATTTGCATAAGAACTTCAAATTAAACTAGTAACAGAAATTCCTAATATTAAAGCTATTTTTTTCATATCTTTTTTAAAGTTCATTTTAATTTAAATTAATTTAATAAAATATTTACCTTATCCTACAATAACCTATCTTACTACTACCAACTGTACACCACATTTCACATTTTTTACCACCATCAGTAGTAGGAGTTAGGCTATAATCTCATATACATCATACAAGTTCTACATTCCAATGACCTCTATTAGGTCAAAATGGTTTGTAATAACCTACATATGTATATTTATATTTTTCTTTACCATTATCAATATAATATGTTGACAATGGAGTTTCACTATCTCATATTTTTTGCAAATCCTGTGGTATAATAACAAGATTACTAAATATAGCTGTTCATTTTTCTTTATTACTTCTTAATCATATTTTATTTAGTAGATTAGCTATATTTGAACTTGTATAAATATGTTCTACTATTTTTTTGTTATCTATATAAACTTTAACATTTACTGAATTTTTTCATACTTCATTTATAAATATATCTACATGGTGCATCTCATCTTTACTTACTCCACTTCAATATATTTCTGGTCATCTAAATCATACTCTAGATGGGTTTGTATCAATATTAATCCAATTAGCTATGTTTATACCACCCCAAGAAGCACCATTTTTAAATATTTCATCATAACTTATCTGAATATTTCTACTTTGTTTAAATAAATTTCATACATCATACCATACAGTAGTGTATCAATTACTTCCTCAGTTTTTTTTAAATTTTAATCAATTTTCCCAAGTTATAGTTGTATCATTTGGTGGAGAATTATTCCAAGAATATCAAGTCTTTTTAACTCATAAATAATTACTATTATTTAATTTAAACTTAATAAATGGTTTATAAATAGTTGTTCATTCTTTTGAAGATATCCATTTTTTAGTAACATGTCAATGATTATCTTTTTTTACTTCAACAAATCAGTTTCATCAAACATTAGCAGTATGAATAAATACTAAATTATCTAATGCTAATGTCGTAGATAATATAGTAAATACTCATAGTATTGATAATATTTTAATATATTTTTTTTTCATTTTTTTATATAAAGAACTAAATATTTAATCATTTTGTTTTAGAATTTCCTTTACAATGTAATTAGTCTGATATAATGCATTCATATGTTTACAACTTCATTTCTTTTTTCATCTGTATTTAAAATCTGGACAATTACATTTAGTTTCTTTCTTATATTTCTCTTTTTCTATTAAATACCTATCTCCTTCATCTTCTACATTTGAGAAGGACAACACTTCCCAAATAATATCTTCTTCTAAATAATCTGAACTAAATGGATAAATATAATTTAATTTTAAAAATTCTTTTTCTCATACTATTAAATAATTATTTATTAAACTATAATCTTTATTTTCTTTTACAAAGTAAATCAAATATAATATAAATTCATTAAAAGATAATTTGTTTAGCTTATTATTAGAATATAATAAGTATAATTTTTGCAAAGGAATATAATATTCATTTAGAAGTTGTCAATTTAATGCAGGATATATCATATATGTTCCTTTAAAATTTATCTTTTTTCATATATTTAACATATTTCTTATATTACTACTGTTATGTAAGATAGGATCTTCTTTATATTCTTCTTCTCAAATTCATATATATTCTATATCATTTTCTTCATTAAAATAAAGATTTAAGATACTTTTTTGTATATATTTTTTAAAAAACATAAATATATCAGATGTAATTACTTTTTTCTCATTATATATTATGATATTATAACCTTGATATAAAGACATAACTATATATTGTGCTCATACTCATATATCTTTATAATTTCAATAAATATCATTAATTATAGTAGTATTACTTGTGTTGATCCATGATCTAATTATTTTTTTTAATTCTTCGTTTGTTTTAAATAAATTATATATCTTATCTACATCTATATTAGATACATCCTTCCTTGTTTTAATTAATATGTTATTAATATTGTTTGCTATATTATTATCTAATAAAAGCAATAAGTTAGCAGTGTGACCTACTCCCCCCGCTAAAGCGAGGGGGCTTCTTGCTTCACAGGCTTTGACTTCACTTATAAGGAACGTGTTCCTTATAAGGCTAGGTCAATACCTCCACAAGCATTACATCCCCGCAGTCCGCAGGTAGGTTTTTTTATACTGGTTTACTCCAGTTAAGAGAATTTATTTTTTATTTGTGTCTTTGTTTATAAAGTTATTATGTTTATATATTTGTTTGGTTTTAGTATTTGTTTTATAATTACTTTCCAATAGTTCCTAATTGTATTTGATGCTTTGTTTAAATCTCATCATCCTAATCTAATCATATTTCTTGCTGAGTTCTTATCTCTATCTTCTACATATCAACACTTAGAACATTCATACACTCTGTCTTTTATCTCCATTTTTTCATCTCACTCTTTCCTATATCAACAATTTGAACATATCTGTGTCGTGGCTTCAAATCTGTCAATAACCTTAACTTTCTCACTTAAATTCTGTATTAATACACTTTTTATTCTTCACA
>JALUWO010000474.1 GCA_027019405.1 Candidatus Altimarinota bacterium
ATCAATAAATCCTTTACCTTCCAATTTTGACTTAACTATTGTAGTATTGAAATGGTCAATACTTTTGAAAACATTCTTGTGATTGGCAAATTTTGACTTAACTATTGTAGTATTGAAATAAATATAATACACAAAACAATACATATCGTACAATATTTTGACTTAACTATTGTAGTATTGAAATCAACAAATTTATGAAATATATATCCAAAATTTTCTGATTTTGACTTAACTATTGTAGTATTGAAATATATCATTTTCAGTTTCAAAATCAGAAAAATTTGAAATTTTGACTTAACTATTGTAGTATTGAAATCAAAGTAAGTATAAAAATAATAATAAGTATTTATTAATTTTGACTTAACTATTGTAGTATTGAAATAAAATGAACAAAACACTAAAAAATAGTTCAATTAATATTTTGACTTAACTATTGTAGTATT
The DNA here is from genome assembly GCA_027019405.1 of Candidatus Altimarinota bacterium. Classification (GTDB taxonomy): domain Bacteria; phylum Patescibacteriota; class Gracilibacteria; order BD1-5; family UBA6164; genus JALUWO01. The sequence continues at coordinate 444 of JALUWO010000474.1, forward strand.
GAAATGTCATTGTTTTATATTTACAAACAACTTAATCATATATTTTGACTTAACTATTGTAGTATTGAAATATATAAAATAATATGGACTTTTTAAAACCTTTAATAAATTTTGACTTAACTATTGTAGTATTGAAATAAACAAAAAAGACAAGTTTGACTTAAAACTTGTTTTTTTTGAAAATAACATTATAATTATAAATACATTTTATTTTATAAAAATATTAAAAATGCCATTTCAAAAAATGAAAAAAAGTCAAGGTAAATTAAAGACAATAACAGTTCAATGTCCAAGATGCAAATCAACTTATGCAACTGATATTAGATATGCAAAAAGATATAGATGTCTAAGTTGTTGAAGTTTGTGTAGACCTAAAAGATAATATCTTTTTAATTAATAAAAAACTTTAAATGCAAAAAATTAATATTATAAATCAGCTTGTTAATAATGAAAATGTTTATAACTGAAAAATGATTAAAGTAGATAAAGTATGAGATGTATATTTTAAATCTTTTAATAGAAAGAAAACAAAAAAGATAAAAGTAAATTTAGTTATTACACCAAAATGATATAGTCTTGAAAAAATTTGAAGTACAATGCAACAAATAGTTATTTTTTATAAATTTGTATGAAATGATTTAACACATTTTGATACAAAGTTTAAAGCATATTTTAAAGATGTTCATTTTCCAACAATGCAAGAATTGTTTTCTGCAATGGAAGATGTTATCATAAGTTCTAAAACAGAAGAAACAGATAACTGAATAAAAGTAATGTTTCATACTTGATATAATGACTATAATTCTTGAGATGTCGTATATTTAAGTGAGGATAATTATGATGAAATAAGAAGTTTATGAGAGTTTGTAGTTAAGTATGAAGAGTTTAATAAATTATGTGAGAAAGTTGAAAAAATTCTGTGATGTAATAAAAAAGTTTATAATAATTTAGTTTCCAGAGAGAAATACAAAGAAGTAATGAAAAAAGTCCCTAAAAGTTCTATGAAATCATATAGTACTATGATGAAGGCATATAAAAAAATATGAATATTAGATTATGTTAAAGATTGAAAAGACTATCATTTTTATAATAATAAAAGTTGATGGAGAGCATTTATATGGAATTGACAAAAATATAGAGAGGATAATTTTAATCCAATTAATAAAATTGAGGAATTAGAAAAGAAAATAAAAGAATTAGAGAAATGACTTGATGATGTAGGTGTTTATAACACAAAAAAAGAATATAACCAAGCTAGAGAATTATTAAACTTTTATAAAAAATATGAATCTAATCCTAGATTTAATTTATTAAAGGATATTGAATACTATAAAAAGGATATTATTACTCATAAAAAATATGCAGATAAAGATATATCACAATTATTAGAGACACTTAAAAGATACAAGATAACAGATAAGGAAGAAATTAATTTTATATTGAACTATGTAAAAGATTGTAATGATATAAATAAAATAAAAGTAATATTTTATTCAAATTTTAAAAAATATAAAATTTGAGATATTGAGTGTATAACATTAGACAAGTTTGATAAATTAAGGGAAGAAGATGTTTGTATGGAACTTGAGAAGTTTAAATATTTTTGTATGGGTGAGAATAATGATAATATAGAACAAGAGAAGAATAAAGAATGTGAAAAATATGATGGAGATATAAGTTTTTGAAATGAAATTAAGTTGTATGGTAGGGAGTATGTAGCTATAAAAGAAAAAAGTAGTATGTATGATGAAAGTTTTGTTTATGTTGATAAAAAAACTAAGTGTATTCTAAAGACTTCTGATGGAGAAAAAATAACTTATATTGATGATGATACAAAATCTTATGATTTTTGTTGAAAAAAATACCATTATATAGACTTAGATGATAAATTTAAAGGTTTATGGAATATCTTTGTTGATGAAAAATTTAATATTCTAAAAACTTCTGATGGTAATATTATAACTAACTTAAATGACACTTATGAAGTTTGAAAAGTAAAAATATGAGTAGTTGAGATTGAAAATAATTGAGATAATGAAATAGAAGAAGTTGTAGTTGATGAAAATCTTAAAGTACTAAAATTAGATAATAAAAGAATTGTAGGTATTGTTGGAGAAAAGAAAAAAATAAAATGACAAGAAGCAATAAAAGTTGTACTAGAAGACTGAACAAATGCTTATGTATATATAAATTCTGAATGAAAAATTTCTAAAGTTTTTGAAACAGAAAAAGAAAAGTTATTTTAAAAAATTAATAAAACAAAATGAAAAAGAATATAAATATAATAAACTTATTAAAGGATAAATCAGCAAATATAAATTCAAATATTGTATTAGCTAATATTTTAAAAAGTATTGATAAAAACTTTAAGATAAAAGATGATTTGTTAAAGTTAGAAAATAAATCAACAAATGCAAATACTATTAAGAAAATATTAACTAAACAAGAGATAAATGAATTTGTTAAAGAAAATTATAAACAGCAACTTCCTGATATAAGTTGGGAAGATTTAATTAAAGATTTAATGATTTCATATTATAATTGATTTTTATTATTTCATTATGGTGTGAGAATACAAACACAAAGATTATGGAACGATTTAACATTACAACTAAGAGGTGTGATGTTAGATGTGAAAAATGATTTTAGTATTCATTTTCAAGCATTTGAAAAATTTTTTAATTTATGAGAAGTATGAATTGAACAAACTAAAATTGAAAATATACCTAAAAATATTAGTTTTGATGCAGTAGACAAATTAGATTGAAGTATGTGATTATTATTTAAAGATAGAGATTGACAATATAAAATAACTACAAAATGAAGTTTTTATTCACAGGAGTGAATATTATGAACTAATATATTATATTTAAAATACAAACAAGTTATTACATCAAGAACTGCAATTATTGACAAATATTTTTTAATGTTTGAAATTATTACTCCAGAAAATAAAATAGTTTTGGATTATGGGTATACAAATGATATTTTTTTAATTTGAGCAAGGGATAAGAAAACTTTTAAATTGTTAAATCAAAATCAATTAAATGATTTAGCATTACAATTATGATTTAAGAGACCAGAAATATATGCAGAAAATTATAAAGATTTAAAAACTTTTATTGAAAAAGTTTATAATTCAAAAGATAAATTTATGAATAAAGAAGGAAGTGTTTTATATTTTAGTAATTGATTAATTGTTAAGGTGAAAACTAAACAATATGTAGAATTACATAAACAAGCAGATTGATTTGGATATAAAAAAGTAATTAAATTAATTATAGAAAAGTGAATTGAAAAATATACAGAAGATATAGCTGAAGAATTTATTGAAGATGCAGAAGATATTAAAATAAGAGCATTATCAATAGTTGAAATAATTATAAAAGATGCATTTGAAAGATTTTTAACAATAATTAAACCTTATAGAAAGGATAGTTTTATTAGTTTAAATAAAGAAATAAAAGTAGATAATAATTATGATGTAATTATAAAAAAAGTAGTTCAAGATATATTAGTTGAATATTTTAAGGAAAGATGAGAAAATAATCTTTTTAAAGATAAAAAAGAGACAAAACAATTTTATAGAGAATATTTACAAAATAAAAAAATATTTATTTTAAAACTTTTATTAGATAATAAGTATTTTGACAATTTGTTTAGTAAGAGTAAAGTAATTATGTTAGTATGAATACCTGCAAGTTGAAAATCAACACTTGCACAATTAATATCTAAACAAAATAATTGATATATAATAAGTTTAGATGAAATAAGGAAAAAACAATATTGAACTTATAAAATCACCGACAAAGAAAGAAATAATAAAGTTGTAGATATAGCAATAAAAGATTTAAAACAACAATTAGAAAAAATTAAAATATGAGAAAGTAGAACAATTATATTAGATTTAACTAATACTAAAAAAAAGTTTAGAAAACAATGGTTAGATATTATTTATAAATATTCAGTACCTGTAGAGGCTATACAATTAAATATACATCCTATGGTTGCTATACAATTAGATTTGGAAAGAGAAAAAGATAAACAAGTTTGAAAGCAAGTAATTTATAGAATGTTTCATAATTTAGAATTTATTGAAAAGAGTGAAAAAATAAATAAATTAAAATTTGAAAATTATCAAACTGATAATTTTAAACAATATATACATACAATTTGAAATAGTATTTTAGAAATACTTAAATTATCGAATAATAACAAAAATATAAATAAAGAAGTGGTAGTTAAAATGCACAAAATAATATGAGACAATTTAAATACATTTTTTGAATATAAAGAAGAAAATGATATTATAAAAGATAAACATAAATCTCCATATCATTTAGAAGATTTTAAAACACATATAACAAATGTTGTATTAAATACTATACTATTAACTAATGATATAAATACTATTGTTGCTAGTATATTTCACGATATTTGAAAAGTTTATGCTATGAAATATTTAGAAAAATTATCAAGATATATATTTCAATGACACGAATATGATAGTTGGAAAGTATGGCAATTAGTAAAAGAAGAATTATCAAACTATTTAAAACAATTTAATATAAATATAGATGATGAAGTTGTTTGAAATTTAATCAGACATCACGATATATTTAATCAAATTGCTAAGAAAGTAGATGAAAATTGTAATAATGAAAATTTTATTAATGATATAAATGAGGTTTTAAATAAACAATGATTATCTCAAAATTATTTAGATAAATTGTTAATATTATCAATATCAGATAGTCTATGATTTTTAACTAATATAAATCTTATTTATGATAAAGATTGAATTAAAAAATTGATAGATACTAATAAGGACTTTAAACAATATAATACAAAAATACAACAATTTATTAAATGTACTGATAGCAATTTAAAATTATGAATACTTGATAAATTAAATAAATTTTGATATTTATAAAATTCTAAATTAGATTATTTTATTGAATGACTAATTTAATATTTATATTACAAAATGAAAGTTATATGAAGAATAATAAACAATAAACAAAAGATAATAACCGTTGATAATTCAAGCACAACTGACAGAGATGATGGATTATCATATAATTCTGAAAGAGGAATATTAGGTATCCATATAACTATTGCTCCACAACTAACAATGGAAAAAATAAATAACTTAACAAGTACAACTTATAATAGTTATAGTGGAGAAATAATAACTCCAATGATTGAAAACTATAAAAATTTTTCACTTGATGAGTGAACTACAAGGCAAGTATTATCTTTGTATATTGATGAAAACTTGCAAGTTAGACAAATTAAACAACAACAAGTTATAGTTGAAACAAATTATAGCTATACTGAATTTAATAAGGATAAAAACTTTGAAAAATATAAAGAGTTTTATGAAAAATTATTAAAAAGCTATATTGAAAAATGATATAAAGAGTTTGATTTTGAGGATATTAGAGTTTTATCAGAAAATGAATATGAAATAAGAAAATCATATTTATCAGAAAAAATAATTGCAATGTTTGCTACTTTATATAATGATATTCTAACACAAGAGTTAATTAAAAAAGATAAAATGTTTTTCATATTAAGAAATGATAGTGAAATTGATGAACATATAAAATCAAGAAGACAATTTTTTAATATATTGCCAAAATTGTGAAGAAGTGAAATAAGTGTTTTTGTTTCTGAAAAATATAAAGTTAATAATAAACTATATGAAAATAAATCATTATGATTAGATATTTATTGAAGGTTCACTTCTCCATTAAGAAGACTTGATGATTATATAAATCAACAAATATATTTATGAAATATAAATTTTGATAATGAAGAAATTATGTATGAGTTTATTGAAAAAGCTAACTATGACCAACAACGAAGT
>JALUWO010000475.1 GCA_027019405.1 Candidatus Altimarinota bacterium
AATCCCAATATTGACCCTTTATTTAGAAAGGTTCCTATCACTTTAGTTTTGCATTTAATTTTCTCCTATTTTAAAGAAAGCATACCAAAGTTTATTTTGATAAAAATAGCATTGACCCAATAGGAGCATGAACTTTAGTCCCATTCTGTAGAAAGTAAGAAGTTAAAACTCCTACTTCAAAATTGTTGTTTAGTTAGTGCCAAAAAAATTATGTTAAATAAAACTTCTATTTTCTTAAATACCATAACAAATTAAGAGATGATTTTACTCTAATTTGCTATAAATCTCACTAAAATAGTTTTATAAAACAAAAAATCTACACATTTAACCCAAGAGGTTAAAATTTAATTGTTTTGATTATCCTGTTGTTGTGCAAGATTATTTAAAATAATTACTCCGGTTGCTAAATCTTTCCAAAAGCTAAGATTCTTAACTTCTTGATTAGCCCAAGTTTTTGCAAAGTTAACATCAGTTTCATCTGGCTTTATTTGTAAAATTCCATCAACTTCATAATGATCTGAGCTAAAAATAGCACCATCCCAATTAATATCTATTTTTAATTTATATTTTTTAGAATAAGCATTGTATTCGCATGTGTTCAAAGTAGTAACAATATTGTCTCCTCCTTCCATTTTATTAACAACAAAATAGTTACCGAACTGTTCTGCAAGAGCTTCAGCTTGGTCATGTTCGTAATCACTGCATGAACTTGCATTTAATAACGAAGCAATAGAAAACAGCAATACAATAGATACAAATAATTTTTTCATCCTTTCTCCTACTAATAAATTTACTATAATTACATATAAAGAGATAAGCAAGATAATCACATTTTTTTTAGATCAATGATAGAACTTTTAATAAAGTTTTATTAAATCTCTAAGGAGTCTATCACTTGCTCATAATCCCAATAGGTTGATTAGGCTTCGAACCTCTGTCATTATGGAGATAGGATAAAAGCAAGATTGCTTATCTGTTTACAAGCAAAAATAAGGGAGCGCATCCAATTTTGTGTAAATG
>JALUWO010000476.1 GCA_027019405.1 Candidatus Altimarinota bacterium
ACATCTTTTACCTTAAAATAATATCTAATAAGAATTTCTTTATCTTTTTTAATTAGAATATCTATTAAATAAATTAAAGTATATAAATATCTATTTTTATTTGTTTTTTTTATATCATTTTTTTTTATATCTAAAATGCTATTAATTTCAGTTTTAGTAGTATTAGATAATTTATATAACATTTGATTTGCTTTTATAATTTCTTTATTTATTACTGCCTTTTTAAATCTTCAATGACAAGTTGAGCATATATCTCATTGTTTTTTAACTTGTCTTATTCAACAATATTTACATTTCATTGTATATTGTATTATTATATAATTAAATTTATTTATTGATTTTTTTTCTAAATCATTATTATAATAATAATGATTTTATATAATAATCAAGTTTAATATGAAAAAATATTTACTAAAATTTTTATCTAAAATACATAAAACTGAAAAGATAGATAAAAACAAACAAACTAATACATTAAAAACTAAATGAAAAACTAAATGGAAATTTACTTTTTCAGATTGAATAAGTTTTTTTGAAAATGAATATGTTATTTATGGAGTTATATTATTATATATAATAATAGCTATTATATTATGAAAAATGTATTTCTCTTTATATACCTGATTTAAAGAGAATTATATAAGTATCAATAATTTACATTATAATATAAATTTATTAAAAGAAAACAAACAAATTTTATCAAAAAATATAAAAGAAATAGAAAAACTTAGAATATTAGAACCTAAAAAACTTGATTATGCTCAAATACTATATAATATAGAAATGATTATAAAAAACTCTGCTAAATATCAAGATAATCATTTTTTTATACAAGCTTATGATTATAATAATAAGAAAAATACATTAAAATTAAAAATAACTTGAGTAGAATACTATGATGGTATAAAAAGGATAATGTTTAATTTAAGAAAATTTAAAAATTATTTTGATATAAATAATCTAAAAGTTAAATTTATATCAAAAATTGATAAAAAAACCTATAAAATTATAGAATATTATAATCTAGATTTAGATATAAATGTTAAATGATTATTTTAATTGTTAAAAGTACAAATGAATATATTAAATAAGATTTTAGAAAAAATTTTTATTATAATAAGTTGGTTAATATGAATTATAAATATTATAATATTTATAATAATTTGAGATTTTTATTATTATATTCATAATAATAAAAATTATTTATGAGATAATTTTAAGAAACAATATCAACAGATTATAAATCAATTAAGTAATAATATTAAAATTATTGAAATCAATAATAAAAAGTCTATCACTAAATATGTAGTAAGTCTGGATACTAGGGTTGATGCTATAATATCTTTTGGAAAATGAAAAAAAGAGAAAAAAATATTGAAGAATATAAAAATTAAAGATGTTTTATTGATTTGTAAATGAATATTACAGCAGAAAAAAAATATAAATACAGTTCAGTTAAATTTATTAGATAAAAATAAAAAAATATTAAGAAAAATAATATATAAGCAAAATAAAATAAAAGAATTATTATGATTTTAATATATAAAATATTAATTAATGTGGGAGAATCTTTTACAAAGAATAGATAATTTAAACAATTTATTGTTTAAATGAAAATCAAAAGATATACAGCAGAAAAAAAATATAAGATTTATAAATAAATTTATAAAACAAACTATTAATAAAAAAAATATCAAAATAGACTGATTTCTATTAAGAACAGTATATAAATACAAATATTCTTTCTATATTAATATAATTAAACAACTTGAAATTTCTCCTGAAGCTTTTGCATTAGTAACAAAAGCTATTTCTATAATAAGAAATTATGAAAATTCTGCATCTTTTAATAAAATTCAATTATTTAAATTATTATGAGAAAGATGGAAACCTTTAAATATTTATTATTATTTATATAGTAAATATTTTTCTGCACCTCAAAGACTTACTTTTTTTATTCCTAAAAAATATAAAAAACTAACTGATTTTTTTATAGAAACTTCAACAGAAAAAACAAAAAAAATATTATTATATTATAATGATTATTATGAATCAAACAAATATTTAGAAAATAAACTAATGTCAGTATTTTGATGATTTTTAATTTTTATACTTTCTATTATTATTCTTATAGTAATGGTATGGTATATGAATAACTTTTTTATGATAAATTTAATATGAAAGTTTGATTGGAATTATTATTATGGTCAATTAACAACAATTGAACACATTATATTTAACAATACAATTTATTTAGGACTTTATTTTAATAAATCTTGACAAGCTACATTAAATTTAAGTCCTAATACTGTAAATAATGGATTTATAAATAATATCTTTTTTTGGATTTGAAGTCTTCTATTAGTAGGTTTAATAATATATGTTATTTATTATGTTATATCTCAATATAATAAATTGACTATTTTTAAATATGTAAATGAAAGAAATTTTAATATATGGTTTAGTATTTTATTAGAAAGGATAAAAGTAATAGAAAGTATAGATGTTATTGATGAAAATACGGGGTCTATAAAAAAAATTGAAAAAATAAGTTTTAAAAATGAAAATATTTATAAATTATTTAATACAAATTTAAATAAAATATATGATTATAAAATATTAAATCTTCAAAGTAAACATAAAATGTTTATTATGTGAATTATGAATCAAAAAAGTCAATGAAAAATATTTAAAAAAGATACATTCTTTTCTGAAAAATATAGAATATTTTGGATAGAAATATTTGATTTAGTAAATAAATGAAGTCAGTGAAAATTTAATCTTTGATATTTAGAACAACATTTAAAAAATCGGTATGATAGTTTTAAAGTTTTATGGAATATAGAAGTTGATAAAATTACAAATATATTATGATTAACTTTTATAGTTGCTACTACTATAATTACTATAGCTCTTATGGTATTTCAATTTTGAGAATCACAATATATGTCTAATGCTGTTGAATTGTATCAATTAAAATCACAAAATAGATAATGAATAACTTGAATAAAAATATAAATATATATAATATAAATAATATTTTAAATATAAATAAATTATAAAATGTCTAGTATGCATCAGATATTTATGGAAAAAATTAATAAAAGATTAGAGTTTGAAAGTGTTTCTGCTAAATTTTACTTAAAATATTTATGATTAAATAATTTAAAGTTCTACAATTTTCTTATAGAAATAATTATGGAAATGCTTAAAAAGAAATGGATTACAAAAGATTATTTACAAAATATTTCAATAGATAATACAACTGAATTGCTTGATGAGATAATTTTATCAAATTATGCATCTTTACCAGATAATTATATAGAAGATATTTATACTAAATTATGACTTAAATGGAATGAAATGCCAGATGACAAGCAAATAAATTTAAAAAGTATGATACCATTAAATAATTATTTATTCAAAACAGAAATATTAAAAACATTTTTTCTTTTTTTTGATAATATAGTGAATCTAAAAACTGCATTTAGTCCTTATATTATAGCAACAGACAAAGATAAATTGTTTGATTATCAATATCAATATATAAAAAAACCTATTATAAATCAACTTATTTTAACAAAAACAACAATTTTGCTTTATGTTGATTTGTTTTTATGAGAAATGAATATAGAAGATATAAAAAAACAATTAGAAAAAGTTTTTATATTTTTTAATGATAATGATAATGAATTTGAATTTGAATTTGAATTAAATTCTAAAATAGATTATATTAAATATCTTTTAGATATATTTAATAAATATTATGATATATATAAAGAAGATTATAATAATATAGATAAAGAAATTAAAAAATTAAATAAAGAAATTGTAAAAGTTAAATTAAAAAAAGACAAAGCAGATAAAAATCCTAAAAAATATTCTATATCTTTAGAAGAGATTGAACAATATAAGAGAAATAAACATAAATATTTAGATTTAATTATGTATAAAAAAATATTGTGATTTATTAAACAAAAAGATTTAGATTTATTATTTTTGTCAATTCATATAGATTATTTAAGAAATATTTTTAATGATTTAGAAATACTTCCAAAAATAGAAGTAGAACAGTTTATTAATGAAATTAATATTTTTTGAGAGATTTTTTCTATATTAAGATTACTTTTTTGATTTCCTAATATAGATTTTTTAATTATGCTCATAAATTATATTTATACTATTAGTGATAATAATTATTTAAAAAATATTATCAAAGATATAAATGATTATTTTACATTAAATTTTAGTAATTATCCATTTTTGAATACATATATAGTATATGATATATATATTAAAAAAATTAATGAAATTGAAAACAAATTGAAAATAAATGAACAAAAAGAAAAATTTTGAAAACTTTTTGATATAAAAGTTAAACAAGTAATAGATGATTTTGAAAAAATAAATAATTTAAATTTTTTACATAAATTAAATAATGAAATTGTAGATAATAATTTTTTAATTTTTAGACAGTTTATTTTACAAAGCTGAATTTTTTCTCAAAGTTTACAGAATAATATGAAAAATTATTTAGAAAATTTAAAAATAAAAGAAATTAATAAAGAAAGAGAAAAACAACAAAAAGAACTTTTAGATTTATTACCAGTTCATTTGTCTTATATTAATGAAAAATTTATTAAAAATAGTGTAATTTTAGAAAATGATGTAGATTTTCTAAAACATTTTTTTTCTGATATAACAGATAAAAAACTTATGTATGATATGATTTCAGGTTATATAGATAAAAAGATTGATACTTTTCTAATACAAGAACAGAATGAAAACTTATTGACAGATAAAGAATTTATTATTTTAAAAGATAAAAAAAGATTAGAATGTTTAGAAACTATTATAAATGATACAAAAAAGATTATTGATTATATTAGTAAACAAAATATTATGTGAGAATTTGAAAAATTTAATAAATATACAAATAAAATAGAAAATTCTAATAAAAATAATATTAAAATAGATAAACAACAAATAATTGAAACAAGATTAACGACTAATATACAACAAGTTTTATGAATAAAAAATAGTGTAGATAAGTTTTTCTGATTTATAGTAGATAATATAGATAAAATTTCTTTACAAGATTTATATTTAGTATATTTATTTTATTGATTTACTAAAAATGAACCTTTATCAGTTAATAGTGATAGTAATTGATGAAATAAATATCTTGCTTTAGAATATGATGATGTTGTATATTTTCTTATAGATAGTCCATCTTTATCGATTTTTACTGATATACAAATTGGTATAGAAACAGAACAGATGTATAAATGAAAAAATCATATATTTTTATTGACAAATTTTGAATTTAGAAAAAACTTTTTATCTGACTTTATTAAAAGTTATAAAATACCTTGAAATGTTTCTTATTATATGAAAGAACTTATGAGATATATTATAATGTTATGACCAGAAAATGTTACAGATATGGAATTTTATGGATTATATTCTGAGCAAACTTGATATTGTACTATCCATACAAGAGCAGGTTGGAAAGTAGTTGAATGGAGATTGCCTTGATGATATTATAGTCCTCTTCTTCCATATTCTATGATAGAACAAATGTTAAAAGATGTTATGGAAATGAATTGAGTTATTACAGATGAAGAAAATTCTGATACATCTGTTTCAGTATGACAAATTGATAATAGAACAAATGTTTGGAAAAATAATTTTTCAATTAAGTGAACAATAAGAAGATGAGAAAATCCTTGAATTAATCCAGAATATGAATCAAAATCATTTAAATTATCTGCAAGAAAGATAGAATCAAGAGATAAGTGATTTACTTTATATGATGCATATTCAAGAGATGATGCAAATGTATTTACAGAATTAGTATATAAAGATAAATGATTATTTATTATTTCAGCTCCAACTTGACAAGGTAAAACAACAGCTTTAAATAATCTTGTTGATAATGTTTTAGAATTAAAAATAAAAAGAGAGAATTTATTTGCACATATATTTGAAATAAATGATACTATTGAAAATAGAAATCTAAATCTTGTACAAATTCAGACAAGTATGGAAAAAATTAAATTTAAAGCAGAAGAATTTCTTAAAAGGTCAAATCCAGAATATGTAATCTTTTGAGAAATTAGAAACTGAATATTTCTAGGAGCTTTGTTATCAATTGCTAAATCTTTTTCAGCTTTAACTACAATGCATTCTTGAGATGTAGTTTCAGCAGTATCAGTTTTGAAAACTTTTTGAGACCAAGCTCAAATTTGATTATGAGAAATTGTAGAATATACAAAATGTA
>JALUWO010000477.1 GCA_027019405.1 Candidatus Altimarinota bacterium
TTTCTGACTTCCTTCTAAGTTGTTTGAACCGTAAATGGCGATAGAAAGAGCGGAGAAAGTGAGATTTCTCAGATGCTTTTTTCCTGAAAACGGTGTGCCAAAATACGAAATAAGCTTTTTGTTTATATTTTCTAAATTATACATTATTTAAATTTCGGCATTTTATCCGTGCCGTTTATCGGGCAACCGTCATCTGCAAAACCATTATAATCGGTTACTTTGGAAACATCCCACATACTTATATTTTGGTCAAATGATGTTGCATCATAAAACATCCAACTCATATCGGTAACATTGCTTACATTCCAGTTATCCAAAGGCTGATTGAATGATGTTGCACCCCAAAACATAGCACTCATATCGGTAACATTGCTTACATTCCAGTCATTCAAAGGCTGATTGAATGATGCGGCATAAGTAAACATCCCACTCATATCGGTAACATTGCTTACATTCCAGTCATTCAAAGGCTGATTGAATGATGCGGCATAAGTAAACATCCCACTCATATCGGTAACATTGCTTACATTCCAGTTATCCAAAGGCTGATTGAATGAGCTTGATCCATCAAACATATCACTCATATCAGTAACATTACTTACATTCCAGTCATTCAAAGGCTGGTTGAATATCATAGTATAATTCTCGTCATCAGTTCCAAACATCCCACTCATATCGGTAACATTGCTTACATTCCAGTTATCCAAAGGCTGATTGAATGAGCTTGATCCATCAAACATATCACTCATATCAGTAACATTACTTACATTCCAGTCATTCAAAGGCTGGTTGAATGAACTTGCATAAGCAAACATATCACTCATATCAGTAACATTGCTTACATTCCAGTCATTCAAAGGCTGATTGAATGATGTGGCACCATAAAACATATCACTCATATCAGTAACATTGCTTACATTCCAGTCATTCAAAGGCTGATTGAATGATGTGGCACCATAAAACATATCACTCATATCAGTAACATTGCTTACATTCCAGTCATTCAAAGGC
>JALUWO010000478.1 GCA_027019405.1 Candidatus Altimarinota bacterium
TCAGTAATAGTGAAGCACATAGTAGTTATTATGACACTTTAAAGGCTTATGAACTTTTTGATAAAACAAGAAAAAAAGGTAGATTATGAATATAAATACACAACTAGAAAAATTATATCATGTGCATTGGAATAATTTCCTAGAAAATGGTGATAAGCTAAAATCAGCTCAACCTGCAAATCCATTATTAATCAAAGTTAATGAGGAAGAATATCTACAATCAGATTTAAAAATAATGATATTTGGACAAGAAACTTGGGGTTGGCACAAATATTCTACATCTATACAAGATGGTATGAATGGCTATGAAAAATTCTTTGTTAATAAGAATTTTTACGATGGTTATAAAAAAAGTGTTTTTTGGCAAGGATTTAATTATTTCAAGAAAGAGTTAGATAGTAATTTCAAAGATAAAAAAATCACTTATATTTGGAATAATATTTCAAAAATAGGTAGAAATGATGGTAAAACTGGAGTAACACCTGATATAAGAAAGTTAGAAAGAGAATCTTTTAATGTGATTAAAGATGAAATAATGATTTTAAAACCTGATATAGTAATATTTTTTACTGGTGGAAGAGATGGCGATTTAAAATTTAATTTTGAAGATATAAGTTTTGAAAATATTAAAATAGAAAATAGCAAAATAGCAAAGCGAAAATATAAGCCAAGTTCTATCGTAATATCAAAATTTCTACCTATTAAATCAGTGAGATTGTATCATCCATCGTATTTTGGAGGATTTAACTATGTTAAACAGGATGCTATAAATTACCTTCTAAAATGATGGATTTTCATCATTAGTAAAATTTGCTAAGAAATCAATTTATTCCATAGTACAATAAAAAATTAAGCTTCTAATCGATACTGATTTTTTATTACTTGATGCATAGTTCTTGATACCGATAAAAATGCATCTTTTATACCAAACCCTGAACTAATAATAGCATCATTTTTGATAATAAAAACATTGTCTACTAGCCTATGAATATTTTTCAATGCAGTTTGTGC
>JALUWO010000479.1 GCA_027019405.1 Candidatus Altimarinota bacterium
TTAGTTATGAAGATGACTTAAAAGTAGAAGACAAAGATTAGCATACAGTGCTTACTTCGGTGGGTACTAGTATACTAATAAAGGAGTATAGATGGCAACAGATATAGTATTAACAGACTTAACTAATGGTACACTGAGTACTACCAATGAGTGGACTGGTACAGGCGTTTTTGATGTGCTAGTTAATGCAGTCAACAAAAATATAGAAGGTCAGTACAACTTAGGTAGAATAAATGCTGCTGATTACGCTACAGTATACCTGGGGGGATTACAGAGTGTAATCCAACAGAGTATGCAATATCTTCTAGCAGAGAAGAAAGCTGAAGCTGATACTGATGTAGCTATTGCACAGAAGGTACTGGTAGAAAGACAGACCAAAGGGTTTGATGATGATGCAAACCAGAAGCTGCTTAAACAGGTACTAGATAGTTGGTCTGTTGGATTTTCTGTATCTCAGACTGCTGTAGCTGTACCGGATACCATTAAGGTGGATGCTGTGGATAGTGTAATGAAACAGGCAATGACAAACTTAGGTATGACAGTAAGTACAAACCCACTTGGGTTATAATAAGGATATGCTATGGTAACTAATGAAGAGAAATTTGAGTTTATAAAAAAGTGTATTAGAGTAGAACATGGAAAGTTAGTACAAGATGCTGGAACTCTGCTTATAGACTGCGAGTTAGACAGTTTTGGAATGTTTGCCGTACTTACTGACATAGATAGTGAGTACGGTATATTTAAAAGTGTACCAGATGGGATTGACCCTATGGTTGTTGTTAACTTTAAAACACTAACTATACAAAATATAATTGATGGTAATGTAGTAGATGCTACGTTACTAGCTACAGCTCTTAACAAATAAAGGTTACACATGTACATAAAAAGCTACGAGTATATAACTTCAGATAAGTTTGTTGAAGACCACATGGAAATTAGCGGTGTGTCTAGAGGTGACTATATAACTAAAAAGTATATGAGTATGTTACAGGTACCTAAAGTGAGTAAGC
>JALUWO010000480.1 GCA_027019405.1 Candidatus Altimarinota bacterium
AAAAAACTTTTTGAACAAGCAAAAGAATTGTGAATAAATGTAAATATAGAAATTTTGAAAGAAAGATGATTACCAGCTGAAGTGATAAATGATATTTTGGAAATTGAAATAGATAAAAAGTTATGAAAAGATAAAACTTATACTCTTGAAGAGGTAAAGGACAAATTTAATAATAAATTTAGTTCTAATGTTGTAGAATGTATAAATTAGTATTTGAAGAAAGATTTGTTATAAAAATAGAGAAAATAATAAATTATATTTCTAATGATAACTATGAAAAGGCTTTGGAAGTTAAAGACTTTATTTTTGATTATGTATTTTATAAATGTTAAATGATAAATGATAAATGATAAATAATTATAAAAGTGATAATTTTATAAAAGAAGTTGCAAAATATTTTATGGATTTTTTAGAAACTGATTTTCATAAAACAAGACTTCCTAAAAGAAATTCTATAAGTAAAATAGTTAAATGATACAAAGTTTGATTAGATTTAGAGAAGTATAAAAAGTTAAAAAAAGATTTTTATACTACTTTTTATGGTGGTTTTAAGAAAAATACATTGAGTATTAAAAAAGGTACTTATATAAGTTTTATATCAGAAAATATTTTTAAATTAATAAAATCTAAAGTAAAAAGTTTAGATGAAGAATTATTAAATATTACCTTTATTGAAATAGAAAAAAATTTAAAAGAAATAAAAAAAGTTAATATTAAAAATTATCAACTTTATTTAGAAACTTCTAAAGATACAATACAAACAATATTTTCAAGGAATTTTATATTACCATTTCTAAATTCTATAGAAGAGCCTTTAAAAACACTTGAATTAGTTGATGAAAATTGATTATATCAGATAGAATGAGAATTGTCTGATAGTTTGTATTCTGTTTTTGAAAATATAATAATTGATATTCTACAATTATATTTTGAATATGATGATAGTATTAAAATTCTCACATTAGATATAGATGAAAAATCAAAAGAAAGTAATAAAATTAAATCTTTTAATATAATTAAAGAATTAAAAAATAATATTTTACTTGATGAGTTAAAGGCAAATATAGAGTTATTCTTTAAAAATATTTCTATAGCCGATGCTTTTGATGATATTTATATTCTATTTAAAAATAATAAACTTATTGATAAAACAGAGTTATACTTATATATGTATGAAATATCTACAGGCAAGCATACTTTTCCTTTATTTTATTTACCTATAAAATTAGAAGAAAAGAAATGAAGCTTTGAACTTACTTTTGATCAAAGACTTTATGTAAATACTAAAGCAATAGATTATGTTGTACAAGAATATAATAGATGAAATACTTCTAGTATGTGAACATTAGCTTGAAATTTTGATAGAATTATTTATATAAATGATGATGAAAATTTTATAGAAAAAGTAAAATGGATTAGTAACTCTATACAAAACTTTTTTAAATTTAATAAATGACTAGATTGAGAAGATTCAAAATATCAAAAATTAGAAAATTTACTAACATCTTTTTCTAATAAGAGTTATATTTATTTATTTGATAAATCTGATGAGTCTGTAATTAATGATTATGAAGAAATATTGAATGATGAAGAATGAATTTTAGGTCAGTTTTCAATATTATTAAATGATTTTATAGAACATAATCCTAAAAATTTTGAAGAAGAAATTGAAGATAAATGGTCTAGTAAAAGTGTTTCAAATAAATTAATATTTGAAAGTCCTATTCCATTAAATGATGAACAGAAACAAGTTATAATTGCCTTACAAAATCCAGATTGTAAAGTAGTTACTTTAGAATGACCTCCTTGAACTTGAAAGAGTCATACAATTACAGCTATAATATGTAGAGCATTATTAGATTCAAAATCTGTATTAGTATTATCAGATAAAAAAGAAGCATTAGATGTAATTGAAGATAAAATAACAGAAACTCTAAATAAAGTAAGAAAAGATGATGATTTTTTAAACCCTATTTTAAGACTGTGAAAATCTTGAAATAAATTTTGAAAAATTGTTCAATGACAAACTATAAACAAAATTGCAGAACATTATTCAGCATATAAACATAAAAAAGGTGATTTAGATAAAGAAAAAAATAATTTATTAAATATTATATGAGAAAATATCAAAAATAATATATCTCATTATGAAAATATTTCTATTAATGATATAAAATATTTTTTCAATAATGTAGATAAATTTTCTAAAATTAATTGGATTGTAGATGAAAATATAGATAATATTAAAATTTATATAAAACTTATAAAAGAAACATTAACTAATATAGATAATTTAAAGTGATTTGATATAAATCTTTTTGATTTATCTAAAGAAAATATTTCTATAATTAATGAAAGTAATCAAATTCTTTTAAATATTTCAAATATAAAAAATGATAATAATTCATTTCCAAATAGAAATAATAATATATACATATATCCTTGAAAAGAGGAAGTTTTAAATAATATTAATAATAAAATTACTATTATTAATAATGAATTAAAAAGTGTTTATAGTTTTGAATATATTGAAAAATTTGAAATTAATAATTTTAGTGATTATTTAAAAATATCAGAATATATAAAAATATTATTAACTAAATATAAGGATTTTAGTGATTTAGGAAAATATGATATTTTATGAGATTTAGATATAGATATTGATTATAATAATTTTAATAGTTCAATAACAGATTTTCTTTCAAAAGATGAAAATATAAAAGAAAAAAATATTAATGAGTTAAAACAATTAGAATGAACATATAAGAAACTATTTAATCTTAATGAAAAGCTGTTAAATTTTATTTGAAATGATATATCTTTTTTAGATTTATTAAATAATTTTAAATTATTAGATTATTCTAAATGTAATGAATCTAATAATAAATTAACTCAATATATTAAAGAAATTAGTGACTTAAAATCTAGTGTTATTTGATATTTATTCAAAAAAAAGAAAATTAATGAAATTAATGTTAAAATAAAATCTGATTTTTATAGTTATGATATTACTGATACACATAAAAAATTAGAAAATATTATAAAAATAAATAATTTATTTAATTTTATCTTTAAAATATTAGAAGATGACTTATTTAATGAATTTGATTTTGAGTTCATTGTAAGTTTTATAGCTGATTATAAATTAAAAAAAGAATTAATAATTGCACATAAAAATAATGAAATAGAGAAACTAAATACTATTTTTAATAATAACAAAATTGAAAATTACCAAAATATAAAAGATTATTTTTCTAATGATATTTCAAATAAAATATATTCTAATTGAATTGATGAATTAAATAATATAAAAGAAATTGTATTATTTGTTTACAATATTTCAGAAAATATTAATAAAAATACACTTTTAGAATATTTTAAAAAATACTTAGTTATAGAAGACAATAAACTAAATAATAATATTCTATCATTATATAAAAATATAGAATCTATACTTAGTGATATTAATTTATATGAAAAATCTTTACTTGATTATAAAATATCAGAAATAAAAAATATTTTTAATTATATTGAACTTAATTCTGAAATAAAAAAATACTTAGAAATTAATTCAAATAAATATTTTACTTTTGATAAAGTATTAAATTCAAAAGAAAGCATTATTAATAATGATTTATCTGACTATATTAAAGAGTATAAAGAAAATTTTGATAAAATTAATAAGCTATATAAAATTAAGGAATCATTAGATACTTTAAATAATTTTCAATCAGAATTTCCAATTTTCTCAAAAAATATTAAATTTGATATAAAATCTTTATCAATAACTAAATTATCATCAATCATTATTAATTTTGAAGATGATTTTATTGAGAACTATTTAGAATTTAAAAAAGTAGAATTATCACTTACTAATAATTTTTTAAATACTCCTGATGATATATTTTCAGATTGAATTCAAAATATTCAAGAACAAACAACTGCTGAAATGGCTTATTTTCTTGATAAAAGAATTGTAGAATATACAAGAAACTATGCAAATGAAGTAAATACATTAAAATGAATTATTTCTAAAAAGAAAAAGTTTCCTAAAGGGTTATTTAAAAATTTGAAAAATGCTTTTCCTTGTATTTTAGCAGGTATTAGAGATTATTCAGATTATATACCATTAGAAAAAGATTTATTTGATTTAATTATTATTGATGAAGCTTCACAAGTAAGTATAGCTCAATCTTTACCTGCTTTAATCAGATGAAAGAAAATAATTATTCTTTGAGATGATAAACAATTTTCAAATGTTAAATCTAATAATGCAAGTAAAATAGTTAATCAAGAATATAAAACAAGTGTTAAAAAAACTTTTATAGAAGAAAGATTATCTTGAAAAGAGGATGAATTTGGTTGGTTAGAAAATGTTTGAAATTTTGATATTAAGTATTCTATTTTAAAATTTTCTCAGTCAGTTCAAAATTATAAATGTCAGTTAAAAAAACACTTTCGTTGATATCCTGAAATTATTTCATATTCAAATAAATATTTTTATAATGGCTCTCTTCAATGTATGAAAATAAGAGGAAAACCTATTGAAGAAGTTATAAAAATTGATGTAATTGAACATGACTGATTAATAGATATTACAAAAAATACAAACGAATTAGAAATAAATTATATTATTAAGAAAATATTAGAGTTTAAAGAAAATTGAATAGTTCAATCATTATGAATTATTACACCTCATCCTGATCAAGCATCATTATTAATGAGTAAAATTGATGAACTTCCTGATAAAGAGTGGATTAAAAATAAATGTAAATTAAAAATAATGACTTTTGATTCTTGTCAATGAGAAGAAAGAGATTATATTTTTTATTCAATGGTGGCTACTGAAGAAAAAGATAGGCTTAGATATATATTTATAAAAGATTTAGCAAGCATAAATGATGAAGAAAATTGAAGTGTAAGAGCTCAAAGGTTGAATGTTTGATTTAGTCGTGCAAAAGAATGTATGCACTTTATTTTAAGTAAACCTATTAATAATTTTACTTGAGAAATAAAAAATGCATTACTTCATTATCAAAATGAATTAGAAGCAGGAAAAAAAGTAAAATTATGATGAACAGATAATAATTCTCCAATGGAGAAAAAAATTCAAGAATATTTTTATGAAACAAGATTTTATAAAGATAATAATAATATGATTGAGTTTATTCCTCAATTTGATATATGAAAATATTTAAAACAATTAGATAAAACATATAATCATCCAGCATATAAAATAGATTTTTTGCTTATTTATAAAAAACAAAAAATAGTTATTGAATATGATTGATTTAAAGAACATTTTGAAAATACTGAATCAGTTGATAAATATAACTATGAAAGTTATATGAAAGCAGATGATATTTATAGGCAAAAAGTTTTAGAATGATATGGTTATAAATTTCTAAGAATAAATAAATTTAATATTTGAGATAATCCTGTTGAAACATTAAATTTAAGATTAAATGAATTATTCAAAAAAAAAACTTTAGTTAATGAATGATTAAATAATCTTTATGAACAAATAGATAAATTACATGATTGAAATGATAGAGTCTGTACAAGTTGTAATAAGATATTTAAATCTCAATATTTTCCATATAAAACAAAAACTCAATGTGTTAATTGTTATGAAAAAGAAAATTGAAAAACTCTATGGACTTTTAGACAAAGATTAAGAGATTATGAAAGAAATAGTGATATTGATTCTTCTAAAGTAGAAAAAATAAATTTTAACAATTCTTCAAATGAAACTGAGCAATGTCCATATTGTTATTCTAGAAATATACAATGAAAAGGTTATAGAAATAATAAAAAAAGATTATTATGTAATAATTGTTGAAAAAATTGGAGTGTATTATTGAAAGATATAGTAAATAATATTGAAAAACCTGATACTTTTGAAAGGGAAAATACAATTGAAGAAATAAAAAAATATTTAAAAGTAAAAGAAAGTAGTTGAAGTTCTGTTAGTATTTATTATAGAGAAAAGAATAGTATGGATACATTTGATAATTATTACTTTGATGATACATATTTATATGTTAAAACATGAAATAGTAGGTATTATATTAAGTATTTGATAGATAAAATTAGGAAAGTAGTTTAATTATTAATGATTCAAACATTGTAATATAAGAAGTTATTTTATGACTTTAAAATATAATATATAACTCTATAATTATTTAAAAAAAGAATTAGAATTGCTTGATATGAATAAGAATTTAATCATTCTTTAAATAAC
>JALUWO010000481.1 GCA_027019405.1 Candidatus Altimarinota bacterium
GTCTATCTGCTTGAAAATATGTCTTTTTGACATGTTTTAAGCTTTTATCCCATGTGTTTGGTATGATTAATTTATTGAATTTAGGTTGGGATTTAATGAAGATACATATTGATATAGACTGTTTTTATAAATTTAAACTTAAAATTTTAAATATCTTCAAAAGTCTACAAATGCGCATAAATACAGCAAAATAGGCATATTACCAAATATCTTTTTTATTTATACTTCGGATTATTTATAATTTAAACACACTGTAAATCAATATATTCTACTTTAAAGTGTATAAAATAGTGTATAAGATATACACTTTTAAGATTGTTTAGCTATCATCTTTTCATACTTTGAAAAAAAGGTTTTTTAATGGCTGATGATTTAAGAGGCATAACTGAGAAGAAAATGAAAAATGGTGAAATCAATATAATGGTTAGGTTTAAATATGATGGAACGACCTATCCTGTTAAAAATTTCACAAAATTATTTGGCTGTAATACACGAAGTGATGCACGAGACAAACTATATGAATGTAAAGTTATGTTATCAAAAGGAGAAAATCCTTTTATTAGCAATCCAGATACATTAACAGCAATTTGGAAAGAACGAGTTACCAAAAAAAAATTATCTGGCGAATGGAATGAGTTGACTATTCAAAACTACAACTACTACTATTACAAGCACATCCACAAAGTTATTGGTAAAAAAAAGCTACATAGAATAACCTATTCTGATTTAGAAAAAATTATATCTAATATGAAAAAGTATCAAGGAGGCACAAAAAATAGATTAAAAAAATTGCTATATCCAATATTTGACGATGCTATAAAAAGTGGATTAGTCCATAAAAATATTGCATTAGAGTTAAAATCACATAAAATTGGCAACAATAAAAATATTAAACTTAGAACGGAAAATAAAAACCTTGAATTAGCCAGAGCTTTATATAAACAAATACCCAAATATCAAGCTCACTGTAAAGCGCAACGAGAAGAATTTCGGATGTTTCTCTACATG
>JALUWO010000482.1 GCA_027019405.1 Candidatus Altimarinota bacterium
AGAAATTATCAAAAATCTTGAAAAATATTTTTTTAAAAAGGATTAGAATGTCTCTAATATCTGTGTTAATTGCTGTTTACAATGGAGAGCTGTATATCAAAAATACTATTCAAAGTATCCTTAATCAAACATATACAAATTTTGAACTAATTATTGTTGTAAATTGTTCAAGTGATTCTACGAAAGAAATTTTGAGTGAAATTAATGATGAAAGAATAAAGATATATGAAACTAATATCTGCCAATTGGCATTTAATTTAAATTATGGTTTATTAAAAGCAAAAGGAGAGTATATTGCAAGGATTGATGCAGATGATATTGCCATGGCGAATCGTTTGGAGAAGCAATTAGAAGTTTTAAAAAATGGGAATTATGATGTAGTGGGAAGTAATCTTGAGTTTATAAATGAAGATGGTGCAGTAATAGGAGAAAAAAAGTATCCAGAGTTTAATAAAACAGTTAGACGAAACATAATGTTTGCATCACCTCTGGCTCATCCATCTGTAATGTATAAAAAGTCTGTGATTTTAAATGTTGCTGGATATATGAATGGTAGAGTTAGTGAAGATTATGATTTATGGCTGCGCTTGATGAGAGATAAGAATATTAAATTTTATAATATTCAAGAAAAGTTAATTAAATATAGAATACATGCAGGTCAAATTAAAGGTGATAAATTGGCATATAACGAAATAGCTGGCTATATGATAAGAGAAGCATTATATAAAAAGTCGTTAAAATGCTTTATAGGTTTTTGCGTATATATTATGAAATCTTTGTTAAAGTAGATAGCAGGTGAAAAAATTATTTTACCTCATAAATATCAATTGGTTTTTCATCTCTTACCGCTTGCAAAGAAGTGATTGGCAAAGGTCGAAACAGGGTTAGAATATTTAAATAAAATATAAGTATATATTTGATAATATGTACATATATTGGAAAGGAGATTGCTATGTTGGAACTTGGTATTTCTCAGGCTCAGGCACAATTTACGAAGCTTTT
>JALUWO010000483.1 GCA_027019405.1 Candidatus Altimarinota bacterium
GATGGAAAATCAGTAGGATAAGTTAAATCTTGACAAGTAGAGTTAGCATCTAAAAATTGACCACTAGGACAAGCAGGAGTAATACATTTAGCAACACCAGAAGAAGTATCTAAAACACTTGGAGCAGTACAACTATGTTTATCATAAGGAGGAGAAAAACAAGTATTACAAACCATAGTACCACCACCAGTACCATTTCCGCTTAAATCAGGATAAATTTGTTTTTGTTCAGATGTTAAATCTTGATAAGGTACACAACTTCCATAAGCCATAGGATAAGCAATCCAACCTTCTGGAACTTTATCAGTACAAGGAGGACGTTTAAAAACACCGACAGAATAATCACTTTCATGAACATAAGATTTAGCACCATAATAATACCAACCATTATCATAGCGACATTCACCACCATTTCCAAATGTAAAAAATTCAGTAATAATTTTACAACCAACAAGTTCATTACCGTTATCAGTAGTAGAAGAACCGCCACAAGCAGATAAATCTTCACCTCTATCAGTAACATAAATTTTTGTATCACTTTTATAATTATCTAAAGATTTACCCTTATCAGAACTAGTACAATAAATTTTATAAGAAGAATTAGAATTATTTGTAATTTTAACAATTTTCTCATAAGTATCACCACCATCTTTTAACTTATAAGCAAAAGCAAATAAAGAAGAATTCAAAAATAAAAGTATAAAGATAATAAATATATTCTTCATTTTAATGCCTAGTAAGAGCTAAAGCACCAAAAAGAGGAGCAACAACAATAGTAAGATTTAAAAAAATACTAAAAAAATAATTAATAGTATCAAAATCAGTTACAGCAAAATAAATCATTTTTCTTTACCTACACTTATAAAAAGATAGATGATAAATACCATCATTACAAAACCAAATAAAAGACCTGTAAGAGCTTCTAAAAAATGAAATTCAGTTGTCTTCATTCCTAGAACTGTCCAAGCTTCAGGAGAACAAACAGAAGTATTTACATCGT
>JALUWO010000484.1 GCA_027019405.1 Candidatus Altimarinota bacterium
TGCATTATTATCAACAGTTGTTCCTGATGTATCACTTTGTGTATTACTTGTTGGTGTTGTTGTGCTATCACTTGATGTACTAGGATTAGTTGTTGCATTATTATCAACAGTTGTTCCTGATGTATCACTTTGTGTATTACTTGTTGGTGTTGTTGTGCTATCACTTGATGTACTAGGATTAGTTGTTGCATTATTATCAACAGTTGTTCCTGATGTATCAATAATATTAATAATATTAATATTATTGATATTATTTCCATTGTCAATTTTAGTAATTATTTTATTAACAACCTCAGATGCATCTGTATTTTTTGTAACACTGGCTGTAATATTATCTATTCCCTTTGCTAAAAATCCATCTGCTACATCATCAGCATTTGTTTTTCCTGCTTCAATACTAGCACTAGTCGTTGCTTTTGCAATAACTGTAAGTTTTTTTTCTGTTGTTGCTGTAATAATTTCAATCGCTTTTGAAATTTTATCTATTGAATTTTTAGTAATATTTTCAGGAGCAATTGAAACAAGTGTGTCAGTTATAGAGTGTATAGCACTTGTAGAAGCAACTAGCTTTTTCGCAATATTATCATCATTTGAAAATGAAGTATCATTTTTAATTATAGTTTTTACACCTGTTGCTATACTACTCGTGTTAGATAATGTATCATCTAAAGTATTATTCTCATCTAAGTTGTTGGCAATATGCTCAAATACAGCATTTGTAACTTTATTAAAATTTGTATTGTTTGCATCCACTACTACAGACTTTGCAAATGCTTCTGCCACTTTTTGAACAATTAAGGATTGTTTTATGACCTTTTGGGCATTTGCTATTACACTTGGATTGTCACTTGATAAATTAGCTATAGGATCAGATGTAATTGCAGAAATAGGTACATTTAATTGTTCTGCTACCTTAGCAAGTGCTTCTTCTTTTGTTAAACCTTTTTGCACCAAAGAAACTACAAGTGAAGTCAAAGGTGTAGTTATTGTAGAAGTATTATTAGTATCTACCATTGCACTTAATTTTCCTTCAAATTTTTCACCTGTAGTTACATCAATACCACCTGTAGTAGTCACTATAGCGTTAGCTGGTATATTACCTGTTATTGATATAGACCAGCTTCCATTAGCATCAGTTATTGCTTTATGTCCATCTAATAGAACTGTTGCCCCTTTTAAATAACCATCTATACTTGTTCCTTTATATGTTGTAGTAGTTGGTGTTGTACCACTATCTCCACAACCACTAAACCCTATTGAGCTCAACAATAAAGCACTTGTAACGAAACTAATATGCTTTGCTTTAATATGTACCATGTAATAAATCCTTTTTATTTTATAAATTATCTAATGTAAAATTGAATTACAATATTTCCTAATCACTATCATCTTTTTTTCAATAGAAAAAGCAATAATTATCTTTAAAATTATCTTGTTTCTCCTCCTCGTAAAATATCAAAATACTTTTATTCACAATCTACCCAAAAACCATCATTTGATGAAATAGTATCAAATGAATTATAAGTTTTATTATTAGTATTTGCAGTGTGTAAAAGCCATTTATTATGTTTAAATTCCCATATAGCTTGAAGTTGTGAACCATTTTTACAAGTAATTTTACTTACATTTATATCCTTATTAGTACCTGCAAGTGTCCAACCTTCTGAAAAATTATATACAGTTGGTTGTGACATTTTAATTTGTATATTTTGTTCTTTTGTTGAATAAATCCATGTTCCATCATTTGCTTTTATAGATTTTATATCATTTCCATTATCATCAATAGATGCTTGAATAGATGATATAGGAGAATATGCAAACCATTGACCTTGTTTGTATTGCCATACATATTTGACAGTATCTGGAAGATTATTTAAATCTATATTTGCCGATATAAGGTTCCAACCTTTATTTAATGATATTTCATTAAAACCAAATTCTTTAAGAATTTTCTCTGGTACTTTATATGTTTTACAATAAATTTCTTCATTATTTACAAGGGTACCATCATACTTCCAAACATTATTATCACACTCAAGTTTAGGATCTTTTAGTAGCATAATTGCACCAGCACCAGTTGGATTATATTTTAAACAATTATCATTCCAACATTTGACTTTGCCATGTGTATCATCATACCAATAATCATACCATTTTTTATAATCTTGTAAAGAAAAACCATTTGTAAATGTTAAATTTACTTCTTGATTTGAAACATCTTTATTTGGATAAACTTCATCAAAATTAAAATCAAAGGTATTATTATTGTTTAAATCAGCTTTTATGCTATGGTCTCCCCACCAAGTCGAAAATTTAATAATTTTCCCTGAAAATCCATTTGGTATTATTTCTTTGTATTCGCCATTTAAAAACCATGTGACAAATATTATTTTCTTATAAGTAGTATTTGAATGAGCATCAAAATTAGATATATTATTGTCTCCAAATTGAGGTAATTCTTTTGCTGTATTAGATGTATCATCACTCCATTTTTTTGGATCATTTGGATATTTATCTAATGGCATAGTTGCACTAGTATATCCTTTATTATAGCTATCTGGATATCCATCTTTATCACTATCTACAGAAGCTGCAGGATCATAAGGAAAGGCATCTTTATCATTTTCAACACCGTCGTTATCATAATCAAAATCTATATAATTTATATACACATAAGGTCTTGGATTTTCATCTGTTAAGGTTGCATTTATAGTTTGATAATTTTTATCTATGCTTATTTTGTAGTTTCCACCATCAGGGGCAATATACATAAATTTACCATTTAGCACATTAACTTCTTTAGAGTTAATAGTCACATATTTTGGATAATTACCTGTTTTATCTGGTTGAACAGTTCCATTTATGATAAAATTTTCTTGATACATAACTTGATCAAATGTTTTACTCTTATATGCATCATTTGTTCCATAATCTACTTTTACTGTAACAAATTTACCATAAAACTCTTTGACAGATGGAACTACAAAATATATAGAGTTGTTATCCCATTTTGCATTATCAATAGTATATGTTTTTCCATTTTCATTTTGTAAAGTTACAGCAACTTTTTCAAGTCCAATGTTTAGATTATGCTCATATAAACTACCACTTTTTGAGATGACAAAAAGATGGTTTTCTTGCATAAGATGTGTTTTGACAGAAAAAGATACATTAAATTTGACTTCACTTGGATTTGTATCAGTTATGTTTTTAACATATTCATAATTATCTTTGTTTATGATTTTACCAAAAGTAGCAAAGTTCATATATCCATCACCACCCAAGAGATGTATCTTATAATCAACATTTGGTTGTTTTGTTGATGGGCAAAATAATACTTCTTTGTTATTTGGAGTTATCTTTTTAAAGTATCCAAAATTTGCATTCCAAACATAATAATCTTTGCCATTAGCTTTAGCATCCAATGTCGCTACTGCTGTAAGTTTTGTACAGTTCCCCTCTTTTTGAGTTGTGATATTGTTTATCTTGATAGGTGTTACTGTTGGATCATAGTCCTGATCTTCTGGAATAATTCCTAAAGGATTACCAATCTCCCCTATTGCCAAATTTGGCTCATTGAATTGCTCTTTGCTTGAAGTAAAATTCATATCCAAAGCTCTACCAAGTATAGTTAATGCTTGAAACATTGTCAATTTATCATAAGGAAGAAGTTTATTATTTTTATCTCCTTTTATTAGCCCATCTTTTACTGCCGTAGAGTAGTAAATCCTCGCATCAGTAGCAAGTTGTGAGTAATCACTAAAACCTTTAATATTTGAAAAATCTTTTGATTTTATTAAATTTAATCCTTCTACTATCATCTTTACAAATTGAAATCTTGTAACATTATGAAGAGGATTGAATGCACCGTATTTATCAGTAAAAACAGTTATATTATCATCTCCTTTATAGTTAGCAAGGGTAATAACCGACTTATAATAGTCACTATTTGGATCTATATCTGCAAAAGGATTTTTGTAAAATCCAATATCCCCATAAGGTAAAGCAAAATTAGGATCTTTTAGTTTTAGAAATTCATATAAGATTATAGATGCTTCAGCTCGGCTAAAGTGGGTATAAATATTTGACGGAACTCCTAAATCAAGTTTATTTAACACAGAAGATTTTTCTAAAAAATTAAGAACTTTTTGCAAATCAACTTTATCTTCTTTATAAGCTTTAACTGTTAGAGTTTCTTTAACTAATGTATTACCGTCACTGTTAAGTGCATAAAAAGTTAGCCCGATATTATTAGAAGTTGCAGTTTTTGGAGAAAGACTACTTATATCGTAAGTTACTTTCCATGTATTATTATCCATAGGAATGATATTTATATTTCCATCTGGAAAACTTCCCTTTCCTCTAAAAACTGTTGCCGATTCACCACTTGTTGTTTTTACTTTTAATCCTTTAATATAATCATTGGTTTTAACAACAAAACTAAAAGATGTAGGAATTTTTTTAGATAATGAATCTGGAGTAATATTTATAAATGCTTTAGCTTTTTTATCAACTGTAAAGTATTTTGTTGATTTTACTATAAAATCAGTAGAATTTTTTGCTCTATAATCTTGTGCTACAAGTGTAAAACTTTTATTTTGTTGACTAGAGAGTTTTTTAACTGAAAATTTTAAAATCCATTCTTTATTATTAATTTCTTGAATACTATTAAAAACTTCATCAAATTTTGATGTATTATTTTGCCAATTAACCAACTTAACATTTTGATTATTTTTATAAAAAGTATAAATATTTCCACTATCAGATTTTAAAGATATAACTGTGGGTTTTTGAGATAAAGATATTTTAATTTCATAGTTTTCATCTTCATTATTATTATTATTGCCAAAAGTAGTAAATTCAGGAGTATATTTACTAATATTAAATTCATTTATTTTTAAAAGATTAGTTATAGGTTTATTTTTTACAATAAAGTTTCCTATTTCAGAATTTATAGTTCTACCATTTGAATCTTTAATCACTATTTTATAATGCCTATT
>JALUWO010000485.1 GCA_027019405.1 Candidatus Altimarinota bacterium
CCTTAAATTATTTAAATAATCCAATTATATGACCTGCTAGATGATAAATAACATATTTTTGATACTTTTAAACCAAGATTAAGTTCTTGGTTTTTTTCTTTATAGACTATGATTTTAATTTTTAAATAAAATAATTATGTTTCTAAAAGTAAGTAAGTTAGTATTTAATAAGGTATCTAAAGATAGTTTATTGAAGTGAACTGATGATAAGTGAACTGATGATAAAGATATTTTGCCAATTAGAGTAGATGAAGTATGAACTTTTAGTGATTGATTTAAAATTTGAAAACTATTTGATTTTAAGCCAGAATGAAAAAGTAATATAGTTAATTTTGATATTAAAGCAGATATGTGAAAACTTTCAGAAATAGAAATAAAAAATATGAATAAGTGGTTTAGAGATAATAAAGAAAATTATATTAAACTATATCATTGAACTAGTCCAGAACACAAAATTTTAGAACAAGGATTAAAAGCTACCTGAAAAAGAACAGCTAGGAGTTTACAATCTGGACATTGATATACATATCTAAGTTTTGATCCATCAAGAGCAAAAATGTTCTGAGAAATGGGGTATGCTTGAAAAACTCCAAAGGTATATGAAGTAAAAATAAAGATAAAAGATTTAAAACCTGATGTAGACCAATTATGAAATAAAAGAATGTATGCGGAAAATCCTAATATATGAAATACGTTGGCAGATAGTTTATTTTATTGAAAAGGCTTTAGAATTAAATGATGAGTTGAACCTTGGAAAATCACAGAATTAAAACAGAATTAAAACAGAATTAAAACATAATAAACCTTCTCCAATAAATAAACTAAAACTAACAGCCCCTAAAGAACTTATGGAACAAGCTAAAAAATATAAGAGTGCTGATGAATTTATAAAAGAATTAGAAAAAAAGTGAGAGATAGTTTATCATTGAACTAATCAAAAATTCGATAAATTTGATATAAATAAAGTTGGATCAAAAACTGATGAATGAATAATTGGTAAAGGTATATATTTAACAACTAACAGAAAATTTGCTAAATGATATGCAAAAGACCACAATGATGAATTTATAATAAATGTTTTCATAAACAATGCAAAAATATTTGATTTACATAATTTGAAAACTAAAAAAGCATTTGCAGAGAAAATATGAATGAAAGAGCATGACCTTTACCAAACAAGAGATTGATTAATTATACCAAAAGATTTTAAGTCAGCTAATAAATTTTGAATTAAATTAAAAGAAATGGGGTATGATTGAGCGTCTTTTAAAAGAAGTGAAGGTACAATAGAAACAGTGATATATAATGTAGATACCGTTAAAACAGAAACTCAACTTAAAGAAATATGGGAACAAGCACACTCTAAATAATGAAGTTCTAATATATCTTTATAGTTCATAATTTATTTTAACAAATAACTAATTATACCATGTCAAAACTTATTGAACAAATAATCCCAGCAGATTATTTTAATACAATTAATAATACTGTATCAATATTATCTGAACTTAATCTAAGAACTAAATTAGGTAGAGAACAATTTAATGAAATACTTTGAAAAATTGTTAAAGATCCAAATAATATATACTATATGCTAGTATATGAAGAAGAACTAAAAAATGATGCCAAATATATTAAGAATATTTGAGATATTATGTTGGAAAATAAAGCTATATCCACTGAAATATTAGAACAAAATAAATTAATTAAAAAATCATATTCTAAATCTTGATTATATATTAAATCTAAAGAAGAAAAATATATATTAGATGGGAATAGTCTTTCAATCACTGACCTATGACCTAACTTAGAAAATCTTTATACATATGGATTATTTGATGGACTACTAAAAAAATATGCAGTAACAAAAGAGCAATTATCTAATTATCCTATGCAATCATTTATTAGAGAGGTTAGATATAGTAAAAGACCTGTTAGAAAAATATTGAGTATGTGGGCTGTTAAGGATTTGTCAAATCAAACATTAGAACCATGACAAATTAGTATGTTTCTTAATAATCCTAGATCATTTATTTGAACTGCAAATGATGTGAAAAATAAATTAAGTACAGTTAAAAAAATAAATGATAAAATTGAGATGATTATAAAATACTATGTGATGTATAACTTAGCAAAGATGAAAGATGAATGAAATTTTGATTGAATGGAGGTTGTTCCATATGCAAAAAAATTAAAAGAAGAAATAGATAAAAAATGATTAACTAGTTTGTGAGCTACAATAACACCATATTTAAGTATTGAAAATTCTATAATTGATCCTAAATGACCTGTGGAATATGCAAAATTCTTTTCTAAAATTAAACTAGATCAAAATGATATGTATATTTCATATAAAGAATTATTAGATAAAGAAGTTATTTTGCAAGATTTAAGAACTACAAGAGCAAGAGAGCATTTAGTCTCTTTCATAGATTATGTTAAAAATAATTTAATAGCATGAGCAGAAACTATGGTATTTAGACCTGACAGAAACCTTCTTGCAAGAAAAATAAGAAATAAAGATTATGTGGAAGAACATCCTAAATATAAAGAGCTGACAAAAGAAGTTGTTATTAAAGAAATAAATCTTTGATAAAATTAAATTAGAGTTTCTTTATAGTTTATATTTTATTTTAATATTAAAATTAACACTCATGAAAAAAATACAAAAAGTTACATTATGAAGTGCAGTAGTATTATCCTTAATATCTTGAGCATTTGCATTTAATTCACATTGATTTGGTTGATTTGGTTGATTTGGTTCAAATTGACAATCTGTTTCAACTATATTACATAATGATTATACTAATATAGATAGTAATGGAATAAAAGCTGTTGTTCCTAATGCTGATAAAACTATAGTTAATAATATTAGTAATAGTATAAAAAGTAAAATTAAGACTATAGATATTAGTCATAGTAATAGTATAACTGATGTAGAAAGTACATTTTGAAATAATACTGATAAAACTATAGTTAACAATATACTAAGTAATGCTAAACTTATGAAATCAGTTAATAATGAAATTGAATTACCTATTGATAATTTAAATACATCTAAATATCGTTTGTGATTTTATTATAAAACTATAACTAATACTAAATTCAAAAAAATAACTATTCAAACTACTAATGGATTAACTAATATAAATACAAATTTGGAATTATCTCCATGACAAGTTCTTAGAATTATATTAAAATCTAATAAATTAAAAATTGTAGTTGATGGTAAAATAGTTTTTTCAAAAACATTATCTTTAAATTGAAAATATATTAAACTTATATTAAATATAAATAAAAATCTTATATTTAAAGATACAAAAATTAAATATATTTGACATAAGTATATTTGATTAAGAAATAAACTATTAACTAGAGCTAAAACACATAGTAGTGATAACATAATAGTTAACAAGAAAGATGATGAAGCTATAGGATTATATACTGCAATTGATAAAAACAATACTAAACATATTACGTGGGATAAAGCAAAAGGTAAGTTTGTAATAAATACTGATACAATATCTCAAAATATTTTAAAATTACATTTAGATCCTACATTAGCTAATAAATTATGAGATAACACTAGTATATACAGTATCTTAAATAATTTAAAGACAGAATTTAATGGATTAACATTTAAATCATCAAATATAGATTTTGATGGAAATACAAAAACTAAAGAATACATTTATCAAGATGCTAATTGAGTAAATTATATATATCAATTAAAAACTAATACATCGACAAATTGAAACACAAAATTAATTAATGTTGTATTTAAATTGATATATCAATGAACTGAAAATGTAACACAAGTTAAACCTATTGAATTAGACTGAAACAATTCAACAAAAGAATGGTATTATCAAAATAAAAATTATGCTACTATATTACAATACAAATGAGATAGTATGAGAAGAGTATTATATACTCCAAATACAAAGATATACTTCAATAACTTATTAACAAAAAATTGAGTACAATGGAAGGTATTGTTTGGCTTGTGATTAGAACCTACAGAAAGAAGTGGTAAAAAATATGTAACACCATTTATTAAGTTATATTGGTTTGATAAAAATAAACAAAAATATTATGTAAAACAAGTACAAGATTATACAAGTTATAATACATTTAACATTAAATTAAATTGAAACTATATCTTTAAGAAAGATAATTGAACTGTTGATTATACAAAAACAGATTATTTAAATTAAGATATGTTATAATAAGTTTAAAGACCATTAACTTGGTCTTTTTTCATTTAAGAATATTAAATATTAGTATTATTGGTCTTTATATTTTTAAAGACTAAATATAATCTAAAAAAGCTATTGATTTTTATTTTATATCATTATTATATGAATAATCAAAGAACAAATATTAAATACAATTTGAGTTCTCAGAGTTCTTTGAGATTTATATTATTATTGAAACTAAAATGCAAATGCAAAATGTAACAATGTTTAAATGAAGTGCAAAATATGGATTTACAAAATTCCAAGTTTATACACATTCATACAAAAAGGATAAAGTTATTGATGGAAAAACTGTTAAAAAAGAAGTTAATAACATTATGGTAGACTTTACTCATACAAAACAAGCTATAAAAGCTAGTAATGGAAAAATGGTTGGTAATTTTGGAGCTAATGATGCTTATACTATAAGAATAGGTATTTCAAGTGCTGATATTACTGATTTAGCAAACTTATTAGCTTTCTTAAAACATGAAAAACAAACATTTAGTACAGTTCATGCTACTAACACAACTAATGGTGGTAGCAAATCATTAAGTTGATTTACAGTTGAACAAGAAGAAAAAGTATTTATTCCTGGTAAATGAGAAGAAGTTCATAAAGTAAAAGCTAAAAGTTTTAAAATATCTGCTGGTGGTAAAAATATAGGATTTACTTTAACATTAGCAGAAGCTAAATTAATTGCAATTTGGATAGAAAAACATTTTATTTAAAATTTAATAAAGTATTTAAAACCTTGATAATATAATTCAGTTATCAAGGTTTTTTAAAATTTTAAATTGAAATATTATATAATAATATTGGTCTTCAAAAAAGTCAAGACCAAAATATAAAAAAACCTTGTATTTTATTTTATATCATTATTATTTAAAACAATCAAGGAATAAAAAATATGATTTGAGTTCTTAGAGTTCCTTGAAAATTTATATTATTATTATTTGAAAAATGAAAAAAACAAATTGATTAAAATTAAAAATTAAAGTATCAAGAAAAACTTATAACAGAATTAAAAAAACTGAAAAATTTATTAAAAAGAATAAAAAGAATTTATTAATTGCATGAGTAGTAGCTGTATGAGCATTATTACTATTATGAAAAAGTTCAAATCCTGTATTATCAGAAATTGACAATATGAACAAACAAAAAAATCTGGTAGAGACACTTAGTATTCAAAAACAACAAATTGTTTCAAAACTAAAGAAAATTGAAAGTAAACAAGCTAAATTAGAACAAAATATCAGCACAAAAGAAAATGTTATTATAAATAAGATAGCAAATCTAAGAAATATAAAATATAAGAAAGAAGGATTTAAAAAACTATTATGATTTATACCAAATAAATATTTGCTAACTCATACTTATTATAAAGCACCTGTTGCTAAAGTTAAATTAATAGCAGGTCAATATAAATTAAATTGGAGAGTTAATAGCAATGGTGCTGGTAAATCTTATATAGGGCTACAATGAACTACAAAACAAGAAAGAATAAAATCATTATTATCATATTATAATTTATGAAATAGTTATAATGTATGGACTAAGGTTGCTAAAAAATATAATCTAAAACCAGAAATTTTAGTATGTATTGCTTGGGCTGATACAGACTTATGAAAACAATTAAAATCTAGAAATAATATAGGTAATGTATGAAATAATGATAGAGGTAATGTAGTACATTATAATAGTTTAAAAAAAGGTATTTCTGCTATTGGTAGAGTGTTAAATAATAGATATTTAGGAGGATTAAATACAGTTGGTGAATTATCTGAAGGTGGTAGAAAAATATTATGACTACCTTCATGTAAAGAAAGAGGTGTATATTGTTATGCAACAAGTAAAGAAAATTGGAATGTGAATGTTATTAATTGTTTAAGTATGATTAATAACAAACCAGTA
>JALUWO010000486.1 GCA_027019405.1 Candidatus Altimarinota bacterium
TCAACCAAATAAAGTTATAACACTGCAAGAATCTTTATATTTTGTAGAGTTTTTGTTAGAGAAATTTGGAAGATAGAATAAAATTTGTCCCCGGGGACAAAAGAATTGTTATTTTTTTGACAAAAATTATAAATTAACTAAAATACTATTATGTATTTTATAAAAATAAAAATAAAAAAATGCCAGATACAAAGAAAATTAATAAAGAATTAAACATTGATAGTTTAGATTCAAATGTCGTGGATACTGCTATTGAAAATCAATTAAATGATATGAAGTTTGAAACAGCAGAATTAATTTTAAAAATGAATGCAAGTACTTTTGATCAAAATTTGAGTATTGAAAGTAAAAGTGAACCTAGTATTGATCAAAAGATAAAAAATTTAAAATGAAAAGTAAGTTATAAAGAATTAAAAGAAAAAGCATTAAATACTATTTTAAAAGGTGTTTTATTAGATTGAGAAACTATTGATATAAATGTGTATAATCTCAAAATTTCTGATATTAGAAAGGCTTTATTGACTAAATCTATAAGAAGGGAAATAAAACAAAAATTATTAAATTGAAGCTTAGATATAAAGGATTTAAAAACTAGATATGAAAGTTTATGATTTACAGAAAATGATTTTATACAATATATGGAGCATATTATTTATGTAGATAATGATTTTGATCCATTAAATATAGAACAATTACAAAGTGCTTATAATGGACTGGTTCAACAAGAATCTAATTATTTGTGACATATTCCAAATGCTAGTGAACTTAAAAATATAAAAAATAAGGCATATAAACAACTTATGAGACAAGTAAAATGAAGTGATGTTTTTTTAAATAAGATTATAATTCCTACATATTGAGATCTTACAAAAGCAAGAGAAACTTTTGAAAATTTATCAATTATGGCAAATAGAGTATCTGCTTATGATCAACAAGCTTCTAAGAAATGATGAAAAGCTTGGGAAAGTTTTAAAAAATGATGATTTTTGGGTTTTATAGATTATATTGTTAATCAAACTTCTATGGATGCAACACATAAACAAATGGCAGAAACTTTGTGACAAATATGAGTAACTATATGACTTATAGTCGGATTTTGGAAAATGTTAACTTCTGATTGTCTTCTAAAATCAGATGATGGAAAATGTAAGTTAAAATGATGATTTTTTAGAAGTATATTATTTTTGGGTGGTTCAGATTTTGCTTATAACTGGGCTACAAAATGAAAACATAGTTTACCAGAATTGATTTGAGCAGCTCTTACTTGATGATTAGATAAAAGTTATATACCTTGATTTGGTAATAAAGATAAAATAAGAAATACTGTTTGAACAAGTAGTATTGAACAAGCAAAATATAATGTAGAAGTAAGACAACAAGTTACATCTCCACTTTTGATAAAATTATTGTTCCCAGGAGAAAAAATATCTGATTTTAAAAAGGAAATAGAAGATAGTAGTTGAAATATTAATATAAAAAAATTAACTAATTATTTGGAACTAAAGGCAAAAAAGGATAGTAAATATGCATTTGGGTATATGCTTGTGAAAGGTATAAAGGATAGTAATAATAGTAAAGAATTGGAACAGCTAAAAGAATCAGTAGCAGAAGGTATAGATATGCTTGATTGATATGGTAACAAAACTGTTGATAAAATATATGATAATGAATATTTGAATAGATATAAGGAAGTTGCAGAAGTGAAGACAAAACTTTATGATACACAAACTCAGTTAGGAAACCAAACACAAGAAGCTATTAAACAAAATAAAGCTAAGATAAATGAGATTTTGAAAAAATATTTAAAAAACAAAATAGATAAACAGACTATGATAAAAGACTTAGAATCTATATCTGATTTGAAAACTGTTATGGAAACTGTATTTACATCTAAAAATTCAGTGAAAAATAATACGACTATACCTAAAAATAATACTAAAAAAAATCCTAATATAAATGCTTTACTTAAATAAATAAGAAATAAAATGATAAATAAATTAAATAATCCAGTTTTTTCCCCAGATAATCTTACTTCTGAAACAGAGAAAGTAATGATATCTGATATTTTTCATTTTACTCAAATTGAGAAAACTATAGTAAATTTACAATCGGGTACCACCCTAATTGATAAGCTTATTAATTTATATAAAAATAATTCTGATGATGTTGCTATACAAGATATTAAACAAAAAATAGATTCTTCTTTAGGAACATCTTGACAAACTACATTGAAAAAATTGGAAGAAATAAAATCTAATTTGAAACAGATAGAAAAATCTTTAAGGAAATTAAAAAACTACATAGATTCTGGTAATATCAAAGAAGCTATGACTTTTATAAAAAATAATAAAAGTATACATAAATATTTGGAATTTTATGGCATTGATTACAAAAAAATATTGTCTGGAGAAAAGCAAAATATATGAATGAATGCACCTAAAGCTATCCAATTTCTAAATGACTTAGCTGATATTTTTAAAACTCAGAAACAAATAGAGGAATTTAAAAAAGAAATTTGACTTTGAACTACTTCAGAAGTTGTTTGAATTCCTAATACAACAAATGAAGCTCAATATCTTAGATTAAATTATCAAAATACAAAAGTTTTATTTACCTGAAATAGTCTGGAATTACAACAAGAAATTAAACAAAAATTAAAAGAAAATTTATGAACTGATCTTTATAGTAAATTAAATAAAAAGTTAAAAGAATTACAAAATCTACAATTATTTAATAAATATATGAAAATTTATGCAAAAATAAATAATTATCAAGATTTAGGAGATTTTACATATGGTTTTCATTTTTGGGATGAAATGCCTATATTTGTAAAATGAGCTTATTTTGCAGATTATAGAAGATTATTTTGATATATAATAAAAGCAGCTATTAAATGAAAGACAAAAACATTAAATATACTTTTAAAGTGATTAAGTGATAAAAATATATTAGATTCATTGGTTTCAATAAATGGTGCAATGGTTTCAAATAGATGAGAAATTTTATCTACCCCAAAAGATAGAAAAAATGTTTTAAAGATGTTAAAAACATGAAGTCAAGCAGATATTGAATGATGGTTTGCAGAAAAAATGAAAGATCCTACATTTATCCAAAATGATGTAATTTGAAATACTGTTTTGAAAGATTTAAATGTTAGTAATTTAGTAGATTGAGGAATAAATAATGTTGATAAAGTTTATAAAGCATTAGATAATTTTACTTTATTTGGTAAAAAAATTAGCTTATCTTGAAAAAAGTTATCGCAAAATGAAATAAAGTCTACATTAGAAGATTTTAGAAAACAATATTCTGATTTAAGTGAAAAACAAAGATTCCAAATTATTTATGCATGATTAGTAAAAAAACAATTAGATAAATTAGAAGGTGATGAAACTTTTATTAATCAATTTAAATGAGAACAAAAAAAGAAATTGGAATTATATTATAAAAATAATGATAGTTTAGATAATTTTAAAAAACATTGGGTAAGTTATTTAATAAAATGGACTCTTCTTGTAAGCACTGCTATTGTTA
The DNA here is from genome assembly GCA_027019405.1 of Candidatus Altimarinota bacterium. Lineage (GTDB taxonomy): Bacteria > Patescibacteriota > Gracilibacteria > BD1-5 > UBA6164 > JALUWO01. The sequence continues at coordinate 3,535 of JALUWO010000486.1, forward strand.
CAGATAAGGTAATTACTTCAATATTGCCAGAATGAGCAGTTTTATGAAGGTGATGAATTAGATTTGTTGCAAGAGTAGTAGCTTTACAGAATGCAACATGAGATATGAGTCTACTTTTGAATGATCAATTAACTGCTAAAAATGCAGGTAGTGTTTTAAGTAATATAGGTGGATATATTCATACAGCAGCATATATGACTGTATTGGAATGATTAGCATGGTGAATGTGAAAATTATGAAAATTATGAAAATTAGATAGTTTAAAAAAAATATGATGAAAACTAGAGACATTATGAAAATGAAAGTTTAACTTAAAAAATTTTGCTTTATATTGAATAAATGTTTGAGGTATAGTAACTTTAGATACTGTAGTTTTTGATTGAAAATTTACACCAGAAGAAATGGTAAATGCTCTTATGTTTGCAGCCTTAATGTGAAAAACAGATATTAAAATAGAAAAATGACAAGATTGAAAGATAAAAATTATATGAGATGGAACTACAAAAAAATTTAACCGAGTTAAATGAAAAATCAAACCAATAATTAAAAAAATAGATTTAAATAGTAACATTAAATTACCTAAATGAGAATTTTCTATAGAATTTACTTCTAATTGAAAAGATTATAAAGTATTTAGAGAAAATTATAAATTAAAAGTAGAAACAGCTTGAAAAACTATAGAATTTGAGAATCTAAAGAAATTGGATGAATATTTACAAAAAGAATGAATAAAAGAAGATTTTTTGAAACATCAATATATTGAATGAATAAAAGAATATAGTAAAAAAATAGAAGATACTTATAAAACTGAAAATGGAGCAGTAAAAGAAACTATAAATTGAGAAAAATATATTTTCCCTAAAAAACCACAAATTATAGAATTAAATTGAGAAAAGTATAAATTATGAAAAAAATGAGCTGATTTTTATATGGTAAAAGAAGTGAAAGGTAGTTCTGGTAATAAAACTTATGAAGTAGAAAAAATAGATGATTTCTTAAATAAACATCCAGAATTAATAAGAGATTTTTATAAAAATATTATTTTAAAAGATGATAATATATTAAAACATATAAAAAATAAATTAACACCAACAAAAAAAAATATTCTTAAAAATTGATATACTGTTTGAGTATTTGGAGATGAAACGAAAATTATTAAGGATATCAAATCAAATAAATTTTATGAGTATAAAAATGATAATCTTACAGAAATAAATTTAGAAGGTTTAAATATTCATAATTTAGAAGTTATAGCTTTTGAAAAGTGAAATATTTTGGTATGAAGTATAAAAGATTGAAAATTGATTATTATAGAAAAAAATGAATATAAATTTATAGAAAAACAAGTTTTTGATCCAAATACACAATTTGATACTTTTGTAAATGAATTAGAAAGATTAAAAATATTTGAATGAGATAAAATAACTCTAAAATTAAAAAAGTCATTAAATAAAAAATGAAAATTAGAGAATAATTTAAAAGATTTAGAAAAAGAGATTAGTGATTTAGAACATAAAATTAATATATTAAAAACAAAGCAAAAAGAGGAAAAAATTATATATGATTATAGTAATGATATTAGAAACTTTAAAAATCAACTTACTATAAAACAAGCAGAATGAAATAAAGTAAAACAAAAAATAGGAAAATTAAATAAAAAAATATCTAAATTAAAAGAGAGTTCCACTTCAAATATAGGAAATGTAGAAAAGTTATTGGAAACCAAATGATTTTCCGAGGCAGACTTGAAAATAATGGAAAAAATTCTTCAAAAAGTAAAATTAGATCCTGCTTATAGAGAATCTATACTAGAAAACCTAAATAAAGTTGAAAATCTGTCTGACGATGAAATAAGGAAGATGTGAATTTTTAAGAAAACAAAAGAATTTATAAAAGAAAAATTAAAAAGAAATCCTAAAAATAGTTGAAAATCTGAAAGTGAGATAGATAAAGAGGCTGAAAATAAAGCAATGAAAGTCACCAAAAGTGCTTTAGGAAAAACTTTATGACTTATGAAAAAAGTTCTAATTAAATATCCATTAAAGATTGTTTGAAAAACCTTGAAATATACAGCTATAGCAATATTGTTAATTGGCGGATGATTGATGTATGACTATTCCTCTGATCATAAATTGGATTCAATTGAATTTTTGAAAAATCATTTTTGATGAATAAGTGGTACAGCTTGATGATTTGTTTTATGAAAATATCTTTTTAAGGATAGTACTTTATGAAAAATAATCACATCAGTAGTTGTTGCTGATATTTGAAATGAATTAGATAAATATGGATTTGATTGATTTAAGAAATATTTATGATGACTTGGTGATACTCTTAAACAAGAATTATAATTTTAAAATGTAAAATATAAAAATGCCAGAAAAATTAAATATAGAAAAAATAATTAATGATATACCTAAAAATATTAAAGATAAATCACAGATAGATAAAAAATTAGATAAATTTAAAACAGCAAAGAAATTACAAA
>JALUWO010000487.1 GCA_027019405.1 Candidatus Altimarinota bacterium
CGCTCTGAAATCATTAGACACCTTACGCAATCTACGATTGCACAGGTGTAATGAGTTTCAAAGCCGAGAATACAGGGATTTACTAAAAAATATGTATATAAGCAAGTCAAGAAATCCGAAATTAATAATTTAAGCTTTAAAGTCCGTGTTTATGAGGCTTAGATGTTATTAATGGGGGTTTGGAAAAAGTAGTAAATGATAAGTAAAAGATATAAATATGTTTTATAAATGATAATAAAATAATAAGTAAATGATTATATATGATAATATTATGATATATTAATGATTGTAATTTAATAAATTTATGATAAAATATGATATAATACTGATAATAAAGTGATTAGATTATGATATATAAAGGATAAATCTATCAAAAAGGATATTTTATGTTACAAGAGATTGAAATGTTAGATGAATTTAGGAAAAAGTATAAAAATAGGATATTAGGAAGATCTAAATTATGGCAATTTCAAGATGAGATAAAAATTTTATTGGAAGATGGATTCTCTATCGCTGCAATATATGATTACTTGAGAGATTATAGACAGATAAAATATAAAAGAGATTATTTTTATGTTTTCATGAATAGGAATAAAGAAAAGATTTTAAACAGTAAAACAAAATTTAAAGCTGAGGAGTTATATACAAAAAAAGAAGAAATAAAACAGCAGCAGCTGCAACCATCTACTCCATCACAAGAACAAAGACCAAAAAATAAATTTGCAACAACTACAAAAAACCAAGAAAAAGAGGAAAAAATTATAACAACACCAGGTAATAGGAAAAAAGAGTTTAAAAGATATTTATATCACTGGGATAAACAACCATCCAACTATCTACAATACGAAGAAGATAAATTGAATGAGAAAAATTTTAATGCTGTAATGAATAAATTAATAGAGGAAAAATTAGTTACGAATTTTGAATTTATAGAAAATGAGTTTAAAGAGCCTTATCAACCAGAGCATATTTGCGGATATATGAGTACTTGTAGAGATAAATTAAAAGATAATGATAACTTTAAAGCATTTACTCCAGCAATGTATAAATACTATATGGAAGATAACTTTTTTGCAAAGCCACCACCAGAGAAACTTTAATAATCTATCAAATTATGTATATAGATAAGAAGATAGTTAATATCTTCAAATCTAACAAAAGGAGTCAGATATGACTATTGTAGTTGCAAATACGAAAGGTGGGGTAGGAAAAACAATCATATCACACCATGTTTTACCTACTTTATTTGTAGAGGATGATGTTGAAATCAATGTGTTTGAGATTGATGACAACAATAGATCTGTTATAAATGATAACAGTAAAAGGGTTAAGTACAAATCCATTAGAATAAATGAAATGGAGGATGATGTTGATAAGGTAAAAATGGATGATCTTTTTACCAGTGATAAAGTTGTAAATATCATTGACTGCGGAGGCGGTAATGATACTATTGCAATTTTAAATCATCTTGCAAAAAGCAATATGGACAATGTTATCTATATCATACCTGTAAACAGTGATATAGAACAGGTAGATAATGTTATAAAGACTGCTGATTTAATCAAGAGTTACAGCCAAAATGCAAAAATTATCTTGATTTTCAATCGTGCAAAAGATTTAAGCAACTATAAAGAGCAATTTGCGGGATTTTTTGGATCGCATGTTTATGATGTTGCCGGCAGAATGGAAGAAGTTAAAGACAAAATAGATGATTTTTTTGTATTAAGAGAAACAATCTTATACAATATCATTAAAAATGTTTATAAAACTACATTTGCAGAAGAGTTACCCAGCTACAAATATACTGTAGAAAATAGTAAAAAACTTGAAAGAAATTGGGCAAAAAAAGGTATGGAGTATTTTAAAACAAAGATGAAATTTTTTAGACTCTCAAAAGATGCTCTTGCTTTACTTAACGAAGTTAAGCCTTTGAAAGAATTACTACAAAACGAAAGGAGAAAAGACGATGAATAATAAAGATGTTGCAGTAGTAAATACTAAACAAGTTGAAGAACTTATAGATGAGTTGAAATATCTTGAAGCTAAATTACTCCCTCAATTTGAGGGGGATTCATCATTGTTTAAAAATATTAACAACATGATAGAAAAGTTACGAGATATTAACCAAAACATAGAAAAACGAATAGAGTATGCCCTGGAAAACAATCCGCATGGCATTGATTTTAAATATGATGTCCGCTTTGTGAAGTATGCATTGCTAACAGACCTTGAATCTATCAAGGATGTTTTACATGTTGCACGAAAACTTGATGATAGAGATTTTATCGTTTGGATCTTTAATCAAGTAAATATGATAAAACCGGAGTGGAGTAAAGATTTAAAGTTAGGCAGTGTACCGTTTATGAAAGAAAATGATGATGCCATGAGAAGATTTAACGAAATTTCAAGCAAAACTATCAAAGAGAGATATCCAAAACCAGCGGAGTAAAATTATGTATATAAGTAAGAGAGGATTTATTCCTCTCAAATCAAAAAAAGGAGGAATGAAATGAGAAAGCTACTCATATCAATTTTATCGGTTATGATTTTAGGCGTAGTTACTGCACAGGCATCTGATTTTTTTTCAAAACCTGAAACGGTAAAAACTATAAAAAAAGGTATCTCCAATATAAAAGCGAGATTAAAAGAGAATGGTATAAAATTACCATATTGGGGCGGTCAAATAACTTTGAATCATTTGGCAACTTCAAGAGTAGTAGCCGATTTTTTAGAAAAAGACTTTGGTAGTTTGCAAAATGTAGTTACAAATCTACAAATTCCAAGCGGTACAATCTCAAATAAAGTTGACTGGGCAACTCTTGTTTATCAGGGGAATAAATATTTATTGTCATCACAAGATGTCTATGAATATTATTATAGATTGTACCAATTTGCATCATTTAGATTTTTCTTAGCAAAAGATTTAAGTGGAAATGCTATATTTAGGGGTGTAACTCAAGAAACAGACGGTAACACAGCTGAGCTTATTGAAATTATTTTTGAGAGAGACTTTTATGAAAAATTTTGCAATGGGATAGATTTATCAGATCTTGGATTTTTTAATAAGTTTTATGTTTTAGGCAATAGAAGCTTTGTTAGAAAATCAGTCTTTAACTATATCTTATTTACCGGCACAATGCTAAACAAGCTATCAGATGATAGCTTTGCAAAAAAATATTTTAGCAAATATGAAAGAGACTGGGCAAAGATGAGAAACTTGTTAAATAAAATCAAAGAGGAGGACAATCAAAAATGAGAAAGTTAATCTTAATAATAGCACTGTTTGCTATATCTTTAAGTGCAAATACATTTACAAAATATGAGTTAGATCTTGCTAATAATGGTGTTATAGGAAATTATAACTTGTTTATAAAAACAAAAAATCCTGAATATATAAAAAAGGCATATAATGCAAAACGAGAATTTCTTGAAATTCTTAATAAAAAAGATAGTAATGACAAATATGTCAAACAAGCAAAAAATACACTTGCACAAGTGCCGGTATTTTTACAGTATTGCGTAGTTGCTATGTTACATAATAATAAAGATATGATTACCGGCAAATGTTATGATATGTTTAGAAATATTGAGGCGGATTATGGCTATGCACAAACAAGCAGAGAAACAACATTAGAAAATTTAGTTGAGCGTCTTAGTAAATATTATGAATACAATAAAGCAAAAAAAGTAGGCTTATGGACTTTAAAACTCTATCCTAAATCTGCTCCTACTTTATACAATATTTCAATACTGTATATGATATTGTATCAAACACTAAAAGATAAGGAAGCAGTAAAAGCATTTAAAAACAAAACTGAATTTAACTGTTTCTTTAATAAAACTCTTTTAGAAGCAGATAGGATTGGTAAAAAAACAGACTTCTACGCTCCTGCAAATTATATTCGTAATTATGGTTTAATGGAAAACAGTCCTGAATGTAAAAACTTCAATTTTAGAAAAAAACTACAAGAGCTTATCAAAAAAGAGGGATTTTAATTCTTAAAATTATGTATATAAACAAGAGAGGAAAAATTTTCCTCTCAAATAAATCAAAAGGAGGAATGAAATGAGAAAGTTACTCATATCAATTTTATCGGTTATGATTTTAGGCGTAGTTACTGTAAATGCAGCTGATTTTTTATCAAAACCTAAAGCGGTTAAATTAGTAAGAGAAGGTATAAATCTCATAAAAGCGAGATTGATGGAGAATGGTATCACACTGCCACATTGGAATAAAATGGAAGATTTTAAAACAATGTTTGGCGAAAAAGGAAGTGCTGAATATATAGCTGCAAGATACGGCAATTTGCAATATTTACTTATGAATTTGCAAATTCCAAGTGGCACAATCTCAAATAAAGTTGACTGGGCAAATCTTTTCTACAACTGTGATAAATATTTGTTAACATCGAAAGATGTTTATGAGTATTATTATAGATTGTACCAATTTGTATCATTTGGACCACCACCCAGTTTAGCTATTTTAAATGTTAATATATCTTTTATGAAAAAATTTTACAAAGGGATAAATTTAGCAGCACCAATTCTTGTAGATGTGTATGAACAAACAAATGATAAAAAGTTATTTAGAAAAGCAGTCTTTAATTATATCTTATTTACCGGCACGATGTTAAATAAGCTATCAGATGATCATTTTGCAAAAAAATATTTTAGCAAATATGAAAGAGACTGGGCTAAACTAAGAGCTATATTAAATAAAATCAAAGAGGAGGATAGTAAAAAATGAGAAAGGTAATATTAATAATAGCACTATTTGCTATATCTTTAAGTGCAAATACATTTACAAAATATGAGTTAGATCTTGCTAATAAATTAGTCAAAAATTACAATATGTTTGAAAAAACAGGTAATTCTAAATATATTGAAATAGCATATGATATAAAAAAGAAGTTTTTTAATATTCTTAATAAAAAACCAAATAGCAAACCACATCAAAAAACAAAGAAACTACTTTTATTGATACCACCTGTTTTTAAAGTATATTGTGCTACAAGCCTATTAAGACTTAACAGAAAAATGATTACCGGTAAATGTTATGATGTATTTAAAGAGTTAGAGCCAGATTATAGCAAATACGGTCATACAGCAAATAAACAAGAAGCAATATTGGAAAACTTAGTTAGGCGGCTTGGAGAATATGGAGAGTATAATAAAGCAAAAAAAGTAGCTTTATACACTCTAAAACTCTATCCCAATCAAGCACCAACTATATTTAACTTGGCAATGATATATAAAATGTCTAAGAATATAAAAGATTTTAAAAATTTAAGTGAATTTGGATGTTTTTTTTATCATGCACTTTTAGAATCGGATAGGATCGGTGAAAAGGAAGGTTTTTATGCTCCTGCAAATTATATTCATAAATACGGTATTGATAAAATGAAGATAAGCTGCCCAAACTTCAATTTTAGAGAAAAACTACAAGAGCTTATAAAAAAAGAGGGATTTTAATGCCAATAAAATCCTTCTCCCTAACCAAAGAACAAGCCTCACTTATCAAGAGTGAGGCAGCTAAAAGAGGCATAAGCCAATCAGAGCTGATTAAGCAGTTGCTTTCTAATTTAGAGAGTAGTTATACTCTAAAAAAGCTTGAAAAGATAGAAACACTATTTAACGATATCAAGCAAATTCACAGAGAAACACTAAAAGAGAATCGCCTTATTAAAAAAGCTATCAAGTATATCATCAATGAAGATGAGAGCTTGAAACAAAAAATTATGTATAGATGTAAAGAGAGAGGTGATTACTCCTTTACAGATTTTCTACTGTCATAAAAGGTTATCGCCTCTCTTTAAAAATCTTAAAGGAGGCATAACATGCTGCAACAATACCACGAAACCTTTTTAAGGATAAAGTTTAAACTTGTATATATGGGCAAGTTGATAGGCTTAGGATTAGGCTCTCAAATCCTATTCTTTTTTAGTGCAATATTTGCTTTAAAATTAAAACTACCGCATGAGCAGTTTTTAATAGTACAAGCTTGGAT
>JALUWO010000488.1 GCA_027019405.1 Candidatus Altimarinota bacterium
ATATATTATTTCCTTTTCCAGTATTAGATTGAAAAAAAATAAATCAAATTATTGATATTATTAATTTTTTAGATAGAGATCTTATTTCTAGTATAATTTTTTTAGGAGTTAAATGAGAAGAAAAAGACAATATTTTAAATTGAATAAAAAATAAAGACGATATTTATTTTGAAGAAAAATTTATACCTGAAAATGAATTGATTGAGTATTATAATCAGAAAAATATATGTATTTATATTACTCACAATGACTGATTTGGCTTTGCTCCCTTAGAGTGTCAGTATTTTTGAACCCCAATATTAGTAAGTTATTCTACTTCTATTCCATATATTTTATGAGATTCAGTTGAATATATAACAGAAGATGATAGTATAAATGGTGTTATAGAAAAGATAAAATTATTAATAAAAAATTATGGTTTATATTCAAAAAGATCTTTAGAAAATTCTAAAAAATATAAGTGGAATGATACAGTTGAAAATGTTTATAAGGTAATAAAAATTTTATAATGTTTTTCCTTTCTTCAGCTATCTGATACAATGCAATTTGGTCCCATAATCATGAGGTTGCAAATTTGTTATCAAAAAAATGAAAAGTTTATTGGCTTGATCCTATGAAAGTAAAATGATATCCTCATTTTGAAAAGATAAACAACAATGTAAATCTTCAAAATGTAGAAGTATTAAATCAATGTTTATTTTATCCAAAATTATCTATTTGATATATTATAAAAGCTGAGTGGGAAAGTTTAAAAAATTTTTGGAAATTAAGAAAAAAAGTAGATTATTTTGTAAATTATGGACCTTTATGAAATTTTTTAGCTTTTTTGTTGGCAAAAATTTTAAGAAAAAAAGTTATTTCTTTTTATGTGGATGATTATATAGCTTTATCTAAAAATAAATTATTAAAAATTTGATTAAAATTTATTTTACCAATCTGGTTTAAATTATCTGATAAAGTATTTGTTACAGCAAAAGTTTTGGAAAAACAGGTTAAAAAATATAAGAAAGATAATGTATATTATTTTCCAAATTGAGTAAATTTAAATAAATTGGAAAAGTATAAACCTGAAAAAGTAGATAAACTTAAAAGTATTTGATTTGTATGAGCTTTGTGAAATTGGGTTGATTGAAAAATTATGATAAAATTGGCACAAAGGTTTAAAGATATAAAATTTGAAATAGTTGGGGACTGAGAAATATTTGATTATTTAAAAATTGAAAAAGAAAAAAATAATTTAGAGAATTTGATCTTATATTGATTTAAACCTCATAAAGAAGCTTTAGAAATAATTAGGAAAACAAATATTACAATAATTCCTTTTAAAGTAAATGATATTACAGATGCAGTAAGTCCTGTAAAATTGTTTGAATATTGGTCTTTATGAAAAACATCTATTGTAAGTAATACATTAGAATTGCAACAATTTGATAAAGAGCTTTTTATTTATAAAAATGAAGAAGAATTAATTGATTTAATAAAAGATTTAATTAAAAATACAGACAAAGTCTATGAAAAAGCAATTTTATCAAATAATAGATTAAGTGATTTTGATTGGTGATGAAAATTGTGAAATGATATTTTAAAAATAATTTTAAGTTAAAATGATTATAAATTTATTAAAAAATAGTAATATTCTGATAAAGGATATATTTAAAATAAAAGAAAAAGTTTTTGATTCTAAAAAACATATTTTAGCTTGAGCTGATTGGCTTTTGAAATCTCAAGAAGTTAATGATGACGGTTGATATTCTGTAAAATATTCTATTTTAAGATGATGGGACGTATCTTATCCTGAAACTACTTGATATATCATACCTACTTTATATGAAGTTTATAAATATACAAATAATAAAAAATATTATAACTCAATATTAAAAGCTTGAGAATATCTGTTAAATATTCAAATGGAAAATTGAGCTTGGGGAGATTCTGTAAAATGAGAACCTGCTATTTTTGATATTTGACAAATTATATTTGGGTTAGTAAAACTTTATGAAATTACAAATGATGAAAAATATTTACAAGCTGCTAAAAAATGATGAGATTTTATAGTTTCAGATCAAGAAGAAGACGGAAGTTGGGTAAAATATGCTTTTAATAATCAACCACATACTTATTATTCAAGAGTTTCTTGGGCTTTATTGAAACTTTGGAAAATTACAAATGATGAAAAATATAAAAATTCTGCTATTAAACAATTAAATTGGGTATTAGATCAATTGGACGAAAATTATTTTTCACCTAAATTATCATTTTTCAATGATTGAAATCCAGTACTTCATACAATTGTTTATACTGCAAGATGACTTTATGAAAGTTGAAAAATATTAAATGAAGAAAAATATATAAAAGCTTGAAAATGAATTATTGATAAACTTTTAGAAATATATAAAAATTGAAAGCAGCTTTATGCACATTATGATAAAAATTGGAGTACTACTTGTAAGTTTTATTGTCTTACATGATTAGCTCAGCTTTCTATTTTATGGGGAAAATTATATCAAGATACAAATGAAAAAGATTATTTATTTTATGCTATCAAATTAAATTATTTTGTAAAACAAACTCAAAATATTACTACAAAAAATGAAAATGTAAGATGATGAATTAAAGGAAGTTATCCTATTTGGTGAAAATATATGATATGAGCTTATCCAAATTGGGCAGTTAAGTTTTTTATTGATGCTTTGTTATTGGAAGAGAGAATTAAAAAAAGAGAAAAAATTGAGAATGAAAAAGAGTTTTTTGTGAAAGAAAATAAAGAAAATTTTTTTTATAGTAAGGAATTTATTAATTTTTTGTATGATAAATTTTGAATCACATTTAAATATCCTTTTTTTAAAAGATTTTTTTTTCATTTTAAATTAGGTAAATTTTGAAAAATTTTACCAAAAATTATTTTATTTAGTGATAGATTAGTTATTGATAATTTTGTAGATTTAATTTATTTATTGGAATCATTAAAAAATAAAAAAAAAGATATTTCATTATATTTACCACAAAAATATACAGATTTTTTTTTACTTAAGTATTCTTTCTTAAATAAATGGTGAACATTTATTTTAGATTTAGATACTTTTAGGTTTAAATCTAAAATACAGAATAAAATTAATAATTTATTAGATAATAGTAATTATTCCATAAAAATATATGATTTAAATATTGCTATAAAAGAATATAAAAAATGATTATCAGATTATAATTTAGTTATAAAAGAATCTTGAAAAATAGATTTATGAAATTATTTACCTGATTTAAAATTATATATTAATAAAGTTAAACATTTTTTTATTATTTTTTATAATGCAAAAAATATTCCAATTGCTTCTATGTTATTTTTTTATGATAATAAATTTTTATATGAAATAGATATTAGCATTTGTTATAATTTGACTAATGAAAAATATATATGAGATTTATTAAAATTTAAGTGAATAGAGTATGCTAAAAAATTGTGAATTAAGTATTATGATTTAATGTGATTTAATCCAAATAATGATGCATCTGAAAAAGAAAAAAATATTAAAAGATATAAGAAAAAATATTGATGAGAAGAATTTTACTATTTAAAGTTAAATTAAAAAATATGGATAAAAAATTATATGATAAGATTAATAATTTTTGGGAGAAATATCCTGATTTATATTGGTGAGATAAGTTAGATATAAGATATAAAATAATTGATTATTTATATTGAAAAAAATTTAATGATGTTTTGGATTTAGGATGACAAACTGCTATATTTTCTAAATTTATAAAATTTAAAGAGTATATTTGTGTGGATAAAACTGAAATTAAAGATAAAAAAAATAATATAATATATGTAAAAGATGATTTCTTACATTTTTTAGAAAATGATAATAAGAAATATGATTTAATTTTAGCTGTTCATATTATTGAATATATACCTTGGGAATTAAGAGAAAATTTTTTGTTAAAACTAAAAGATAAATTAACAGAAACTTGAGAGTTGATTTTAACTGATCTTAATAAAAATAATTACTTTTATAAAAATTATTCAGAATGATATTGATATTATAATAATGATCAAATTAAAAATCTAATTCATAAGGTTTTTGATTGATACAATATAAATTTTATTTGGTGGGATCAAATTAATATAAGATGAGTTAACTTTTTGCTATGAAAATACTGTCCTTTGTTAGCTTTTAAGATGTATAATAAAATTTCTACAAAATATTCGAATAGTTCAAGGACATGGTGAGTTGTAATAAGCAAAGTGTTTATTTCCAAATGCTGGGATAAAAAACCCCCAGTTTCAACTGGTTAGCAAAATTTTGCTTTGCCTCGTTCAAACTGTGGGTATAAAACCCCCTTGCTTTCAAGCGGATTTTAACTATGCTGTCAAGTAGTGTAAAGTTTAAAATGAATAAATCAAGATGAAAATTAAAAAGAAGAACGAAGTTCTATGAGACGAAGTCAAATTATAAAAACCACCACCTTTAGGTGGTGTGATGTTTATTATATTTATAATATATTTTTTCCAAATCCAGATAAATATATTTTTATTAATGTAGATAATAATAAAATTAGAAAAAGAAAAGAAGAAGAATATGATAAAAAAAATATCCAACAATATAAAGATTTTTTCTTAAAAAATAAAAAAATAATTATTGTAGAAAATAATTGAAAAATTGAAGATACATTAAATAAAATTTTGAGAACAATTTTTATTAGTAAATAATATTACCATGAAATATTGCTTCATCCTTTGAACAAGACCTGAAATAATTAAATTATTTCCTTTGATAAATTATTGTGAAAAAAATAATTTAGATTATTTTGTAATACATACAAATCAACATTATTCTGAAAATATGGATAAAGTTTTTTTTGATGAGTTAAATCTAAAACCTGCAAAATATAATCTTTGAATAAACTGATGAACTCACTGACAAATGACTTGAAAAATGATGATAGAAATTGAAAAAGTTTTATTAGAAGAAAAACCTGATATAGTTTTTGTTCAATGAGATACAAATACAGTTTTAGCTTGATGACTTGTTGCTTCAAAACTTTGAATCAAAGTTGCTCATGTAGAAGCTTGACTTAGAAGTTATGATAGGACTATGCCAGAAGAAATAAATAGAATTGTAGTTGATCATTTATCTGACTTTTTATTTGCTCCAACAGAAAAACAAGAAGAAATTTTATTAAAAGAATGAATAGAAAAAGAAAAAATATTTGTTGTATGAAATACTATTGTAGATGCAGTTTATTTAGTTAAAGAACTTTCAAAAAAACAAGAAAAGGAAATTTTAAATAAATATTGAATAGAAAAAGAAAATTATATTTTACTAACTACCCATAGACCTTCAAATGTGGATAATAAAGAAAACTTAAAAAATCTTTTAGAATGAATTATAGAAATTAAAAAACTATCAAATAAAAAAATACTTTTTCCGATTCATCCCAGAACAAAAAATAATGCAAAAAAATTTTGATTAAATAAATTATTAAAAGAATTTATTGTAATAGAACCAGTGTGATTTTTTGAAAATATAGTTGTTGAAAATAATGCTTATATGATAGCTACGGATAGTGGTTGAATTCAAGAAGAAGCTTGTATTTTACAGAAAAAAACTTTGATTTTAAGAGAAAATACAGAAAGGCCTGAAACTTTAGATGTTGGATGAGCTGTTTTGGTTTGAAATGATAAAGAAAAAATTACTAATTGATTTAAAGAATTTAAAAATAAAAAAGTAAGTTGGTATAATCCTTTTTGAGATGGAAAAAGTAGTGAGAAGATATTTAAAATTTTTACCTAAAAGATTTAATATTTTTTTGTTTAAGATATTAGATAAAAAGAGAAAGAATAAATAAAAACTTGAAAAATAAAAACATATATTTATATTTTCTGTATATAGAAAATATTTAACTAATTTACAAAATATTATGGTTATACAGAAAATATTAAATGAAAAAATAAATAAAAGAGATT
>JALUWO010000489.1 GCA_027019405.1 Candidatus Altimarinota bacterium
TTAGACTTGTATATGCTTAGTAGCTTGCCTTTAAGAATTAGCATATTTTATCCTTTGTGGTGAATTTAACTAAGCTTAGTTATTTGTTTCAGATCTGATGGTGAAATTGTAGGATAGAAGTTTAAATATATCTATGGGAAAAGTAGTAAAATTGGTTTTTTGTGTAGTTTAATTTGAACTTATATATTTTTTTAAATTTTGAGTAACAAGTTTTATATAAAGCTCTGTCTCTTTTATCTCTTGTTGAGTTTTATATTTAAAAAAAGGATTTTTGCCAAAATTCAAAATTCTCAAATTATTATAATTAAAAAAATTTGCTTCATATATATTTTGAGAAGCAGTTTTTTTGGATATTATTTTATCTTTATTTCTTAAATTTGGGAAAATAATTTTTGAAGCAATAGAGATAATATCTAACTTTTTATCAATTGATATATTACTATTGGTATACATTTTTAGCATACAATAAGCATAAAAACTTCTGTATAAATCTTTATATTTAACTTCTCTTTCAGCATTGACAATGGGATATAATTTTTTAATACTTTTTAGTTCTTTGATATCATCTATTTCCAAATTTTGTATGGCTGCCAATATTCTTGGAATACTTCTATGCTCTTCTTTGTAGTTGCTCAAAAAATGTAATTGTATCTCTTGTTCTGTGCTTTTATAATCAGGATTATTAATATATGGCTTAAAGGTTGCAGTTAAAAATTTTATTCTGCTATTTATATCTTTATTGGTATTTGTAGCAATATCATAGTTTGTTTCAGGAGTTTTATCTTTCTTTAATTCTTTTATTTTATTAAAAGCTTCTTGATGCATATCCATAAAAAAATATAAATAAAAATATGAATGCAAATAAAGTTCATTATCAAATTCTACAACTCTATCATAGTGCAGATAATCATATATTTTATATATAAGTTCCTTATGAAAAATATCTTCTTCATCTTTGCTATTTTCTAATGTTTCAAGTTCTTTGTCAAACAAATTGCTAAATATTTCTTCTTGCTCTTGCTGATTTTTAAAATCTCTAATTTTAAAATTATATTTTTTCATTAAATAAATGGGCTGTAAATAATCTTTTAAATATTTACTCCAAGTATTTGGTGATATATTAGGGAAAAAATGTTGAAATGTTTTTTTAATTGATACAAAGATTACTGCATAGTATCTATTTTCTTCTAAAACCTTAAATATGGTTTTATAGAAATCATTTATTAATTGTTGGTTTATTTGTTCTGTTTCATACATTGTTTTTGGTTTTCCAATATAAAAGTTTTTGTAATTATACTGAAAAACTGATTTTGAAAATTGTATTTAAAACATTGACATAGTATGCATAGTTTTCAATTAAGTATTTTATGTCTTAACTAACTATTCTTTACATTTTAAATTTTACTTTTATAACTCTATCACTTATACAAGTCTTAAAAAGTTTAAAATTCATCGTTCTAAATATAAACTCAGAAAAATAATATTCTTTCTACAGCAATAGATATTATCAATATATTTTCTTCTTTGATATTTTTGATATTAATATTTGTTGACTTATCTGAATACTGCATTTACTTTTTTAAAAACTTTTTCAAAATTATCTATTGTTTCATCAGAAAAATAATTTATATCTGCACCAATTTGTGCCAAGTGATTTGCAGGAAGATAATGATTAAATCTATCTTGATTAATAATTTTTGAGATTTGTATTAAAATACGATCAATATCTTGATTTAAATCTTCAATTTTTATATTTTCATATTTATCAAATGTATCATTAAATAATTTGATATAATCTTTTTTTGCAAACAAATCCTCTATATCAGCTTTATTTGTACTTACAAACTCATCAAAATAAATTATATTTTTTGAATTTATAATTTTTCCTTTTGCAATATCATCAAGCTTTGCTTTACTTTTTGGATCAATAAATGAATCCAATAAGCACACAATTTGTAATTCATTACCTCGAAGTAAAGATATAAAAGTTGCTACCTTATCCATTCCTCCAACTGGAACAATTGTTACATCTTTATTAAGAAAAGTCCGATTATTATTTTCTAAAATATTTGACATAATTTGTAAGTAAATTAAATCAGATACACCCTCTACTAAGAGATTTTTATCAGATATAAATAAATTTTGGGCAATATCATATCCAAGTGCTGCTTGTAATGGGAATAGTGTATTCGGATCTTTATCTTGAATATTATCCGAGATTTGAGTTCCATTTTGTGTTTCTACTACTGTTCTAACTCGATTTAATTTTAATGGTTCTATCATAAATGGAGAATGAGTTGTATAAATAATTTGATAATCTTGTGTTAAATCTTCTATAAATCTTAGCAAATCATTTTGAGCAGAAGCATGAAGATTTAAGCCTGGTTCATCTAATAATAAAATATAATTTGAATGTTTATCTTCTTGTATTCTTTTAAACCAAACTAAAAAAGAAAAAAACCAATTAAAACCTTTGCTTCTATTTTTTAAAGGTAAAGATACTCTATTTCTATTGTTTTTAACTCTAATATTTAAGATATGTTCAACTATGGTTGTTTGATTATTATGTCTTTTCTCTACTTTTTCAATATCAAAGACAATATCTAAATTATTATTTGTATTCCAATATTTAAACAATTCATCTGTGATAGTAGCTTCAGTAGCCTCTAACTCTGCCCTGTAATCTTCATATTCATCCGCACCAATAAGTTCATCGATATCAATATCAGCCAGTTCAAATAAAGCTTTTGCTGTTTTTAATTCTTCTTCTTCCAATTTCTCTTTTTGCAACTCTTCAATGCTAATTTTTGAAGGCAATGAATAATATTCATCGTAATATAAATATTTAGGTAAATTTGGTTTTAAATAGTTAATATATACATATTGAGCAATTGGATCATTCCAACTTGAATTTTCATAATATTTTTTAAGAGTACTTAATCCATCTTTATATGCATCTTCTTTATATTCTTCTATCAAACTATTTAAGTCTTCTAAGGTTTTAACTTTTAGTAATTTATCATTTAAAGCTTTACTTGATATTCCTAATTCTTTAGTTTTCGATTCAATAAATTTTTGATAATCAACACTTACATTTCCTATTGTATGACTGTTATCATATTTAGTTGTCCTGGTAAAATTTTTAACTTTAAATATACCCATACCAATATCACTATTTATTTGTTCAATAAGTTCGTCTGATATTAAAAATTTTAATGTTATAGCTTCTGGATTATCTCCTGATTTATCCATTTTTTTCTTTTCTTTACGAGGATAATCAAATGTTGTATTAAATTTAAAAAAATCATCATCTTGAAAATAGTTTGTTTTCGCAATTGCTTCAAGTGCTGATGTTTTTCCAGATTCGTTCATTCCTACAAGTATAGTAATGTCTTTATCAATTGAAAAAGTCTGATCGGATTCAATTGATTTATACTTATGTACTGTTACTTCTTCTAAAATTATCATTTTCTCTACCTTTAAGATTATTTTCCTGATTTCCTACGATTACACTCTTTGCACAACAACTGGCAATTCTCTTCTATCGTTTTACCGCCTTCGTACCACGGTGTGATATGGTCGGCTTCCATTTCGTTCAACTCAAAATGCTCACCACATTTGACACAAATACCCTTTTGTTTCTCATAGACTTTGAGTTTCATCGCATCAGTAAAAGCTCGGATAGAAAGATACTTTTCATTGTGTGTCAAGACATACGGATAGATTCCTTTTTTGTTGGTGACATCATCATCGAGTATTAATTGTTGTATCTCTTTTTCCAGTTTGTCCGCATCCAATACTTCATCTTTGAATTGATTATAAAGTATTCCCCAATCAATCCCTTTCATAAACTTCTTTCTATTTTTGTTGTATTTTTTTGGAAATGTAGCTTCTATCCACGAAATGACGGACTGAAAATAAATCCACAATGCACTTGCATTTGGATCGTGTTGATGTTCGGACATATAGGCTTCTATCTTCCCATTTGAAATCCACTTGATAGCAGTTTCTAGATACTCTTGCCTGATAGGTGAACCGTTGAGATAATCACTGGCTATTTTAAAAGCCGGACATCCTGTTTTACTAAAGTATCGTTTAGCATCTGTTACCCACGAACCTGAATAGACAGCATTTCTCAACTCTTGGTCGGTGAGTTTCTCACCTGCGATATTGATAGTTTTAAACCACTCAAGCTTTTCACTATCCGTTCCTTCACAAAAATAAACCATGAGTTTGTAATTTAAAATCTGCTCTTGTTTGTCGCTTGGTAGATTGTGAAATGCCATACCATTAATGGAAAAATCGTTATTGACATATTGGCAAATCGATACAGTTCTTTGCTGTCCATCGATGATCTCAAAGTTGCCGTCATTACGCACCGCCCAATACATCACATTGAGCGGAAAATCTTTTCTAATTGTATCGATAACCGCATCTCTTTGTTTGTCTTTATAGATAAACTCTCTTTGATACGGCGGTCTTATGTCAAGTCTGCCGCCATATCCGACAACTCCCGCTTCATCGTTATCTTCATACCCCTCAACCAAATCTTTTACCGCTATCTCTTTTAATTCGATTTTCATTGTTAAAGCCTTTTATTTTTGATTAGTATTCTGGCATAAGTTTCTTTTCCATTTATAGTAAATCTTTTTCCATAATTTGGATTATCCTCTACATATCTGTCAATTCCAATGAGTTCGAACTGATCAGGATTATATTTATTTAGAAAAGTTATCGGTACACCCATAGCACCCTTATAATCAATAGGAATATCTGCAACTTTACTCACATTGATTGCATCATAATTATCATATTTTGGATACTCATCAGGTGAATAAGTTTTATACAAAATCAAATCTTCGTGCCTTTTTGAGATATCAAGATTGGTAAACCAGCAAATATTTCCCAAACTTCTCCACTTCTGCCCTGTTTCGTCTATCCAAAATCGTGTAGCCCTCTCTTCGTAATATTCAGGCACCTTGAAGTGCATATCGCCACTATTGTAACCCAACCAAACTTTATTCTCTTTTATTAGTGAAAATACATCTTTATATGTAACTGCATTTTGACTACCGATAATTAAAAAGTTTTTCTTATGGCTAACTAGTAGTTGTAAAAACTCCCGAAACAACGAAAACGGCGGATTGGTAACAATAATATCCGCTTCCTCTAAAATATCCAAACACTCTTGGTTTCTAAAATCTCCATTTTCTTTGAGTTTTGTCGATGAGTTTTTGTCATACTTCAAAAGATATTCAACATCCAATATATTTACAGCACCATCATTGTTAAAGTCTTTTACTTCATTGATTTCAATTTTAATAGGCTCTTTCTTTTTTTCAGTTTTCACCCCCTCAATGTCAAATAGCGATAATTGCTTTCCGACAATAGGTGATCCTGTATAACTCGTAGCAATCAGTTTTTTTAATCCTAATAAATTAAAATTTGAAGCAAAATATTTAAAAAAATTGCTTTCAAAAGGATCATCAGCATTACAGTAAACAATCTTATCTTTAAAATGCTTTTTATAGTGTTTTAACTCCTTTTCAATATCAGAAAGTTGTGTATAAAATTCATCATTTTTTAATTTTTTAGCTCTATGTAAATTTTTATTTAGTTCTTTTTTTGCCATTGATTACCTTAAATTCCTTCATTATCATTTATTATATATAAAATAATCTAAAAACACAAGATTAACATGGTATTGATTTATACATTAACTATCAAATTAATTTAAATTCAATAATTCCACTGTGCCCAAATTGTGCCCAAAAATGACTAAAAATTGCTATTTTTAAAAATTGATAGAGTTGCGAAAGTCCGTATTTGTGGTCTTTCGTGGTTGTTTAGATTTTGTTTAGGGCTCTCCAGCATCCG
>JALUWO010000490.1 GCA_027019405.1 Candidatus Altimarinota bacterium
TTTTCTCGCTTGAGTTCTGGAACAGATTTGAGCAAACACGATTTGACATTTTTTAGATTTTATGGTATGGGTTTATTTTTATTGATATTAAACTGGTTTTATATTTTGGCTGTACAAAAAAAATATAACTGCTAAAAGAATGATTCCAAGAGAGAAATAGATTTTCGAATCAAATATATCAAATAGACTTGACATTCTAACTTAACAATGTGTATAATACACACAAGTTATAAGGATATCTATGAATGCAAAAGAGATAATAAAAATCCTTAAAGAGAATGGTTTTATTAAAAAGTCTCAAAAAGGATCTCATGAAAAATATATAAAAGATAATAAAACAGTCATCGTTCCAATTCATGGGAAAAAAAGATGTACCGATAGGCACTATAAAGTCGATAGAAATACAAAGCGGTTTAAAGTTAAGATGAGAAAGGATATAGAGTATGCAGTATATAGCATTTATTTATAAAGAAGATGATAATTTTGTAGCAGTTGTTCCTGATTTGAATTATACTTCAAGTTTTGGAAGTAGTTTTGAAGAGGCTTACCAAAATATCAAAGAGGCTGCTAAGCTTTATGCTGAGGATTTAAAAAAATTACCAAAAACAAGAGACTTGGAAACTCTTTTAAAAGAGAAAGAGAGTTTTATCCCAGATGATGCCATACCTCAAATATTGGAGATAAATGTTCAAAAATTAAAAAGAGTAAATGTGATGTTTAAAACTGATATCTTAGAAATTATGCAAGAAAGAGTAAATGAGTATAATGGCAATAGAAGTGCATATATTCAAGATTTGATAGTGAAAGATTTGGAAAGTCATCAGGTCTATATAGAACATTGAAACTTTCCCTACATTCGACTTATCAGTCAAAAATATATCCCCATAATTTTATTTGATTTATTTTTTCATATTTTTTTGCGATACAACTCAGCCTTATCCCTAACTATCGCCAAAGTTATAAAGAATCTAAATCCATAAACTTTGAACAAAAATTGTTTATTCTTTTGTAGTAACCCACTTTTTATTAGGTTTAGATTTGCATGTAAGTAATGTTTACTAAAAGTAATAAATTTGTATACAATAAGTTTTTTACAAGTAAAAAACTGCTATTATTCTATAATTAAAGGAGTTTTTATGATGGTATTGTTCTCTCATCAAAAAGGTGGTGTCGGTAAAAGTACTGTTGCTATCAATTTTGCATATCAGATCCAAAAGAAGTATAAAGATATCTCTATACTTGATCTTGACTCTCAACACTCTTCTATGCTTTTTAATCAACTTCGTACAAACTTGAAATTATCAACTATACAGTGTGTTACACAAGATGATATAAATATAGGTCAATTTTTAAGTCACTATAAAGCCGATAAAAATAATTTACTTATCATTGATAGTGGTGGATATGATAGCGATATAAATAGAACCGTTCTTATCAAAGCTGATATAGTTATCACTCCTGTAGGAATATCTCAGATAGAGATATTTGGTTTGCAAAAATTTAGAAAGATACTAAAAGATGCGAGTGAAGCACTAAATACTATAATAAAAACAAATGTTCTTATCAACAATGTAGATAGCAGATCCAAATCAAAACTTAAAGATTTGAAGGAATATATAAAGGATAAACCACAATATTTCAATCTTTTAAATACTACACTACATTCAAGAGCAGATTATAAAAATAGTTACGGCGAAGGCTTAACAGTGAAAGAATATAATAAAAAAGGCAAAGCTCAAGAGGAGATCAAAGAGCTAACTAAAGAGATTTATAAACTATTAAAAAATTAGTTTTTTACAAGTATTTAATAAGGATAAAAAATGGCAAAGATAAAAGAACTAGAAGATTTGGATATCAATGAAAAGGAAATAAATTTCATAAAAGCTGCCGATATGAGCAAAACCAAAAAAAATAAAGGTGGCAGACCAAAAAAACATATCGATGAAAAAGCAAGTGAACAAATTTTTATAAATGTAACAAAAAATGAAAAAGCTAAAATAGAATCTGCAGCTAAAAAACTTGGTATCAGTATAAGTGCTTTATGCAAGATAAGTTTGGCAAAATTTATTGATTGAGTAGTAATTAAATATTATTATTCCTCATCTTCAAACAAATCTCCTTTTCAATATATTCAAGCTTTTTAGCTTGCAAATAATACTGCATAAAAGGCTCAACCCACCCGGGAATAGGTAATATTTTACCATCTCTATTAAGTCCCCAGTTATTAACTGTCCCATAAGGTATATTTGCAATATTAGCAAACTCTTTTTTAGTCATTTTAGCTATTTTTAGTAATTCTTTAAAATCTTCTCTATCCATTTTTTGCCTTTTATCATATATTACGATAATTATACAATTTTTTTAAATAATTTATGCTTTTTTTACTTGACGAACCACTATATTTATCTTATCATTATACTATGTATATATGATATACAATATATTTGTTTATCATATTATAATATTTAATAAAGGAGTTGGAAATGGTAGTTTTAACAATTATTGGGATTATAGTTGCTCTTATAGTTGCTTATATGGCAATTCAGTTTTTTAATAGTTATAGTATGAAAAAGTATAAGTATGAGATATTTAATACTACAACTTTTGTAATGTCATTTGTAGGTTATGTTGCGATATTTTTTGGATATGATTGGTACACAAGTGCTATAACTCAACATGGAGATCTTTTAAATGGAGAATTATTGATAGCTATCGGTATTATATTTTTACTTTCGGTTGTGTATTTAAATATTACAAATACTTCACTGTTTTATGGAATTGTTATGAGTATAGTAGTAGAAATATTTTATTTTATAGCTACACCACCACTTCTTATATTTATATTAATAGGTGTAGCATATTTTAGTCAAACAAAGCCGGTTGTGAATGTGAATTGATTGAATTGTTGATGAAGCCTTTTGATAGTGTTGGTATTTATACTTTATGATTTATTTTTAAGATTATTATTCTTTTCTCGCTGTTCTTTATCATATTCAACATGTCCTATATGATACATAACAGCAAATAGAGTAAAAAGTGCCAACGGTATCATTCCAAGCCAACTACTATCCACAAATCATCCTTCTTTTATCTTTTTCTGTAGTAAATGACAATTATAGCAAAATAAATAATCAAGTCAAAGTGACTTTTGATAAAAGATAAATATAAATATATGTATAAAATATTTTATCAAAAAAAGCTTAACAATAATGCAATAAATTAAATAATGTGATATAATATTTTAACCCTATAACAGCAAAAAGGATAAATGCAATGGAATTTTTAGCAGTTTTGGGTGTCTTTGTAGCAATGGTTGCTTATAGCCTTGACAAGATAGAAAGAGAAGAGAGAAATAAAGATAAAGATTGTGATACAAAGAGTAATAAATGATACTTGTTCCACCATTTAATTTTTTCACAGCTGCTATATTCTTATGGTTTGTTTATCTTGTTTTTACCGATAAACCAAAAAGTGATGAAGATTAAGGAGATTAAACTTTGCAAGTAAATATAATATTGGGCATATTGGCACTTTTTGCTATAATATTGACTATCGGGAAAAAGCAAGAAGAAAAGAGTAAAAATATAAAGCGAGAAAAATGAAAAGATTTAACCCAAATTCCATTGGAAAAATTGACTTGAAAGATAATGTTTTAATAGTATCTTACAATTACTTTTTTAAAGGAGCAAAAATGCAAACAGAGATAACAGTTGCTATTTTGACTATACTACTTATAATCGCTATGGCTTTAAATATGGCTTCAAAAGAGATAGAGAGTGGAAAGTTATAATTAAAATGAATGTTTTTGTAAAAAATGCTAAATATATCAATAAATTTAACTTTGAGATAGAGTTTAATACTGGTGAAATAAAAATAATAGATATTAGAAAAGTAAAAAATATTGATAAAAGATACAACTAGGTAAATGATGAAAATATTGTATCTAAAATGAAAAAAAGATGTGGCACCATAGCTTATAAAAGTTATGACATTGGCCCAGAACTTTTATATCAAGTTTTTTGAAATCTAATTTTAGGGATATTGATGAATAGCTCAATAATATTAATGGCGATACTTTTCGTGTTTGCCATTGGTGCGGCTGTTGCTGCATTGAAAAGTGAGAAAAAGCAATAAGTGGTTTAGGAAACTGAGGTATATTAGTATTGTGCAGATTGAGTAATTTTTCTAAGAAATATAAGAGGGTTAAAAATTAGCTTTTAAGGGCTTTTTATATTTTTATAGATTTTATGATAAAAATATAACTATAAAAAGCAACTATCTTGCTTATTAAAGGAGGCAGTATGTCAAATGAAACTGTAGCGATTATTATGATGATAATCACAATATGTGTGCTACTTGCTTTTTCTAAAGAGTTGAGTGATAGTATTCGTAAGTGATAGAGAAACCCTTAAGTTAATATCGTTAAAAACTTTTGAGCTGAATCTATGACTATCTTTTTATTTGCTTGAAATTTATCAAAAAGTTTTTGCTGTTTTTCATTTAGTGTTGAATTGTATTTTACCTCTATTAGTATTTTATCTTCAGTTATAAAATCTATCTCAATTCCATCTTCATAAACATAACTTGGATTCAAATGTTTTATTTTTAAAAAAACTAAATTTTCAAAGATAGCTCCTTTGTCTCTAAAACCTGTTACAACATTTTTTATTCCGACATCTCCAGCATATATTTTTTTTGGATTTTTAATTTTTTCATTTAATTTTCCATATTTTTCAACTGTATATATTAAATATGCATTTTGAAAATAGGATAAATATCTTCTAGCACTATCAACTCCTATAGATAATATTTTGGCTATTTTATTTAAGCTTAGTTGTTTTCCACTTCTTTCCATTAAGAGTTTAAAAAAATCTTTTATAGCAGACTCATTTTTGATATTATGATAAGCAATAATATCTTTATAGATAATATTGTCTATGAGATTTTGTATATAGCTAATATCATTGGTTAAAACATATTCAGGCATTCCTCCATCATTTAAATACTCTTTAAAATAACTCTCTATCAAATAATTATCTGATTTTTTAATTTTAATATTTTTAAATAGCATATACTCTTCAAAATCAAGTGGTAAAACCTCTATAATTCTTTGTCTTCCTGAGAGAAATGCATTTTTATCTTTTAAAAGTGAAGCAGATGAACTTGATGCATAAATTTTATAATTTTCCAAATCATAGATATTTTTTAACTCTTGTTGATAATTTGATTTATATGTTACTTCATCCAAAAATATATAAAGTTTTTTAGATGAAGATATTTTGTGAATTTTTTTATACTCTTTGATTATTTCAGTTATACTCATATGATTTAGAGCAATCAAATCAAGTGAAATGTAGAAAATATATTTTGGATTGATAATTTTTATATTAATCAATAAAGAGATAAAATCTTTTAAGATAGAAGTTTTTCCTACTCGCCTTAAGCCAGTTAAAAAAACTATATCTTTATTGTCTAAAAATTTTTCAAGTTTTATTAAATATTTCTCCCTATTAATTCCTGTAAAATTATATTTTTCTTCCCACCAAGGATTTGATTTGTAAAATAATTCTTCCATATTATTTCCTATAGTTCAATTTAACATAAAATTATACTATATTGTAGTATAATATAAATAAATTTGGCTATAAATATAGTTTATTTTAACCTTTTTATAAAAAATTTGATAAGTACTATCTCTATAATATCCAATCTAATATGATTAATGGTAATAAATTTTAGCACTACTAGTAACAACACTCATTTTTTATCGTTACAAGTAGTAGCATATGTTATATAAAAAAATGCTGCAAATGTCATAGCAGCTATTATAAAAAGAGTTAAGTTTATGATTT
>JALUWO010000491.1 GCA_027019405.1 Candidatus Altimarinota bacterium
CTCTCATAACTATCTCTCCAAATATAAAAACCCCGACCTAAAAAAACATCATTTTCAGGTAAGTTATAGTCTATTTTTAAATCTTTGTCATCTGTTCCATGATAGCCTATAGCTTTAAAATTATTCAGACCAACGCTCCCAAACTAATCATTCCAAATCTCTCACCTATACCACTACTTCTCAATGGCAAATTATCCCATTGTTCTTTTTGCTCTTCATTCATTAGTCCAAGTTTCACAAACTTATGCGTAGCTTCTTTTAAGTCTTTATGAAAATCTCTATAGAGTAATCTATCTTGTTCTTCTGTTTGGTATTTATTAAATAGTTGAATATAGCCTTTTGTAAGTGGTCTTAAAACTGCATTTACACGATTTAGATACTTAAACCAGTAAAACTCTATTTGTCCTGAAAATTTACTTCCCCATTGAAACCTTGAAGAGATATTTTTGAAATCTCTTGAAGAGATATTTTTGAAATCTCTTGAAGAGATATTTTTGAAATGATTATCTAATAGATAATCAAGTATTTTTTTTTGCTCTCTATACTTTAATGGCATAGATAAAGTGTATTTTAATAAATCATAATCAGCATATACTAAATTAGTCTGGATAAACTTATCTTGGATTGAAGCCATATATAAATGAAATTTTTGATTTCTTTCTGTTACATATTTGTATTCCTCAAGAGAACAATAGTTTGAATTTTTATCTAATTTACTAAATATATTTTTGGAATCTGTAATTATTTTATTTTTAATTTTCTCATTCAGCAAATTATTATCTTTAATAAATTTAATATAAAAATTTTGATTATTCTCTTCAATATTTTTTTCAGACACACTATCCCATCCAAAAATAGCATCACTAAAATATGTCGAGATTTGTATATTATCTTCAAAATTATCATTTTGTAAAAAATCCAAGATATGACAATGATTTATTCCAATTTGTCCACCACTCATTTGGGGTAAATAATCTATAGCCTTTTTATAAGATTCTTTTGTAAGCTTATGAAACTTTGGTTTATTATATCCTAGAGCTTCTGCTACTTCACAAGCATATTTATATTCTAAAAGTCTCTCATCAAATCCATAGGTAAAAAGTTCTAGGTTTTCTTTTGGAATGTATTTTGATAAAAAGGCTAAAGTAATTCGACTATCCATCCCCCCACTCATACCCATCACATATTTTTTAGTTCTATCTAATTTTGAAAAAATACTATCAAGTCTATCATATAAACCTTGTGCAGCTTTTTCTATACTATTTATACTATTATCTTCTTCAATATTAAAATCCCAATATCTCTCAATCTTATATTTATTTGTTTTTTTATCTATAACTATTTTTGAAGCTGATGGCATCTGCTTTACATTTTTATATAGTGTCCTTGTCCATAGCCCACTACCAAATAAAACTATCTCCCAAAATCCTGCTTCTTCTATAGTTTTATCAACATTTTTAAATGTATAATACTCTTCAAAATTTGAAAATATTATAAGTTCACCACTTAAATCTTCTGTTATAAAAAGTGATATAGTTCTAAATGGGTCATTATATATTTCTATTTTTTCATTATCTTCTATAATTTGAATACCATTTTGTTTTATATTAAATTCTTTAGTTTCTTTATAAGGGAAATTAAATTTCATTGTCTATCTCCAAAAATTTAAATAGTTTTATAAATCGTTTTTCATAAGTATGATTTGCCAATGCTCTCTCGTAAGCTTTGACTCTAATCGTCTCTAACTTATTTTCATCTTCTAGTAATTTTTTAATTTTATCAATGTATTCATCAATATTATCACACAATATTATTTCTTCCTCTTCAACAAATAATTGTTTTAAATCCTTATTATTATGTGTAACATATACTGCTCCACTAAGCGGGGCATCAAAGTCTCTTAATTTCTGTGTATAAAAATCTCTACAATGCCCAACTGTACCCATGCCTAATACTATTTTACATTCATTAAAAAATTTATTATTATCTTCAAGGTTTATTCTACCTGCTTTCCAACCTGTACCTCTTGCTTCAACATTTATTCCAGCCTCTATCAATTTTGTAACTAGCTCTTCTCTATATCCATATTTATTGCCTATAAATCCTACATCATATTTTTTTTCTATATCTAAGGGGTAATAAAAATTAGATGAACTTGCCATTGGAAAGAATATTGCAGGTATATTTTCTTTTAAATACCACTCTACTACTTCAGGATTTGAAACTAATGATAAATCAATAATAGAATTTAGTCCAATTATTCCATAATCATATCTTTCATTATTCGGAGTCTTGGTAGTGTAAACCAACCTATCATCAAGAGATATATTTATAAATTTAAGGTGGTGTTTGTCTTTAAAAATTTTTAATTTATCTATTTCATAACTTCTCCCCCAAGCTTGCATTAAAACTAAATCAGGTTTTTTATTATCTAAAATTAATTTACTAATATCATCTATCACTTTATTTGTATTTAGAATTTTACCTTGTATTTTATTGTATAACAACTGTCCACTATATTGTCCATACGAGCCATCATACTTTGTAAAATATGTTAAATTACTGACCCTACCTAAATCTTGAATAAAGCCACTTTTATCTTGAAATTCATCAGTACCTATAAAATAAATATTCAACTTTTTGTTTTTTAAACTATCTTTCCATTCATCAGTAAAACCTTTTTGAAACATTAATTCTTCAAGAGAATATTTTTGCTCTTTTTTTTCATATTGTTTTACAAAACTTAGATATTGTTTTTTCAATGCTTTACATTTGATAGTTGCATTTATATTACTAATCATTTTACTTTTTTTTAAAATAGTTTTTATTTTATTTTTCAATTAAAACTTCCTTATATGAGTTATTTTTCCAATACTTAAAGACAACAATAAATGTCAAAATAGCATAGCTTAAATAGGTAATTATATAATTATATAATGCCCCATTTATGCCATAATGTTTTATAAATATATATCCAAATATCATAGAAATAATCCCTGGAAATATAGATGAATATATCAATCTTTTTGTTTGCTTATGTGCAAACAGTTCATAAGTCGCCATCATAGAGAGTGAGTATATACAAAATACTAAAAACATCCAAGGAAGCATCCATGCTATTTCTAAGTATTTTTTATCTGCGATAATCATTATAATTTCGCTTTTAAAAATATATGTTACAATAAAACTCAATAAAAAGACTCCAAATACACTAGGAAGTAACTTAAAAAGAAATCTTCTTGCATACCCTTTTTCTTTATTTTCTTTTTGATAAATTATAGGCATAATAAATCCACCAATTAATCCAGAGAGTGCAGTAGGTGCTATCATAGCTATTGAACCCATCATTGCAAATAAAGCAACTTGCTCTTTATCTAAAAAATAATCCAAATACCATCTATTTGACATATCTCTAAGCCAACCAAACAGAGCCCATATCACCAAAGGATATGAAAAAATCCAAATACGATATATATATATTTTCATCTCTTTTGTGTCAATATGGTTTAAATTAAAAATTTGTTTGTTTTTAAACAGCATACTAATTATTGATAGACTATTTGCAATTATAAATATTGTCAAAACTTCATTTATTGAGATATTGTAGTATTTGGAAACAATATATAATAAAATGATTTTTAGTCCAAATTCTATAAAAATAGAAAATGTTAAATTCTTTCTTTCACGATTTGTATTGTTAATAGTTCTAAGTAAAATCTTTATAATTTCTGAAATTGAAAATAAAACAACGAAGTAATAAATACCATCCCAAACTACACCAAGTGTAAATATGCTTTTATAAACAAAAGAAACGAACAAATAAATAAATATAAGAATTACATATAAAAGAAGTACTGTTTTTAAAAAATTTATATATCTATTTTTATCTTTGTAAATAGATATATATCTCGATACCCCTTGCATTAAAGCACTAAATGGCATCATAACGATAAATGCAACAACAGACATAATAAGTGCATAAAATCCATAAGTTTCTTTTGACAATGTAGTAGCTAATAGTTTAATAAGTATAATACCACCTACTAATGTAAGAAATTGATATAAGAATGTCCAGTATAGCTCTTTGTTAGTTAATACTTTTTTAATCATTATAATCGGGGAGTTTTACCAAGTATTCTTTTTAAAAATACAATTACACCATCACATGCTTTTTTACCAAATAGCGTAAGTGCTAGTAAATAAATGTAATAGTATATCGTTATGTTGAAACCTATTTTATTTAATTCTTTAGCGTATCTAAAAAACTCTCTTAAGCCTTTTTCTCTTTGTATAGCTAAACTCGGATAAAAGTATTTTGACATATCAGTTTTTATTTTATCAGTAGAACTTAAATTATACTTATCATCAATAAGCTTAGTTATTTTAAAAAAACCTTTTAAAAAATTTAAAGAATTCTCTACTGTTATGGTACCAGGTGTATATAAATCTTTTTCAGATTCACTATTTCCAAAAAATGGAATACCTTCCTCTTTCGCTTGTGTTAATGGTGTATCAAAATATGCACATTCATAGTTCATAGCAACTTCTGCTAATAAATATAGTTGAAATAACAATGCACCATCGAAATCATCTATGAGTAAATCTTTTATATACTCTCTTTTTATGGTAAATCCAGATATAAATACACTTTTTCTAAAAAGTTCTATATAAGTATCTTCACCTTTAGGAAAAAATTTATCTCCATCAAAATATCTAAACTTTTCTATTTTTCCATCTTTAAATATAAATTGATGAGATTTTAATATATACCCTAATTTATTGTTATTTTCTAAAAATAAAACTAACGTATCAAATGCTTTTGGGATAAAGGTATCATCATCACCCATAAAGACTATAAAGTCACCCGATGCTTTTCTTATTAACTCTTTAATATTTTTGTCATAACCGAGATTTATATTATTTTCATAGTACTTAACATCAAAATTATTTTCAGATATATACTGATGAACAATTTTATTAATTTCTTCTCTTTTAGAACTACTATCTTCGCATATCACTATTTCAAATTTTTCATTTTCTTCTGAATCTATTGAGTTTAAAAGCCTATACAGTTCTTCAGGTCTATTATAAGCTGGAATACATATTGATACTAATTTATTACTCATTTGCTTTCTCCATAAAACTCTCTATACCAAGTCACAAACTCACCAATCCCATCTTCCAAATTAGTATCAGGCTTATACCCAAAGTCATCTATCAACCCACTAACATCAGCATAAGTACTCACCACATCACCATCTTGCATAGGCATAAAGTTTTTCTCTGCTTTTTTACCTAGTGCATTTTCTATGGTCTCTATGAAAGTCATAAGAGGTAGGGGTGCATTATTTCCGATATTATACAACTTATAAGGTGAAGAAGAGCTTGAAATCTCTGGATTTTTTGCATCCCACTCTTCATTTGGTGTTGCTGGATTGTCTATCACTTTTATAATACCATCTACTATATCATCTATGTAAGTAAAGTCTCTACTCATCTTACCATTGTTAAATACTTTTATAGGTCTATCGTTTAGTATAGCATCTGTAAAAAGCATCGGTGCCATGTCTGGTCTGCCCCATGGTCCATAGACTGTGAAAAATCTTAGTCCTGTAGTCTGAATGCCATAGAGGTGAGCATAAGTGTGTGCCATCATCTCGTTTGATTTTTTTGTAGCAG
>JALUWO010000492.1 GCA_027019405.1 Candidatus Altimarinota bacterium
TGAATTATACTAATAAAGACTATTTTGGGTCAGAGTATATTAAACCTGTATTAGAGAAAATAACATTTGTACCTGAAAAACATAGATTACTTGTTTTGTTTATATGAGTATCTATTATATTAAGTATTATACTTAATATAATAGCTTCTTTATTTATACCACATATTGCTATAAACGATATTCAGCAAGCTCAACAAAACGCTATGAAGCATTTTAATGATGTTTATAATAAGAAATAATAAAAAACCATACAATTTGACATTGTATGGTTTTTTATATTGAAAAAAAAATAAGCATTATTATATTAATATTGTAGTAAGTAATTTTATCTATATTAAAACAATTAAAAATGAAAAAAATTCTTGTATATTTATCATTAACAATAATGATAATTAACTGATTATTCTTTGGATTAATATCTAATGTAAATGCTGTATGAATTTCAGATATGTTATGAGGTTCTGTAAATTCTACAAATTTCTTATGATTACATCAATCAAGTTATAAACTTAAGAGAGATTATATCTTTGGAAATTGATTATTTATGGCTTTACCAGCTTGATTTGGTAAAATAGATATATATATTATTAAAAATTATGATTGAGTTAATAAAAAGTGGATAGTTCAATATATTACATCTGTAAAATGAGATGATGTAAAAAAGTTAGGTGATAGATTTAATTCTTTAGCATTTTCAGCTAAAATTTCAAATGGTAGTATTATTTATTCATTTGAAAATAACTGAAATTCTTGATGGCAAATAAGAACAGTAGGAACTATTAATGATGTAAATGCAATCCCAATGGAATTTAAGGATAATATTATTTTAATAAAAAAATCTGGAGTATTAAAAAAATCTGAAGTTTGTGCTGGTCAAACAAAATGTTTAGAATTTCAACAAAATAATCCAAATTTAGTAAATAATTTAGTTTGTGATACAAGTAGTCCTTATGAAGATAGAAATCCAACTTGTTATTTAGTATATAAATGAGATAAAATTTATGCATATTCTATTAAAGATATAACTAAGGAGTTTCAGTTAAATAATACAGATGATAATACTCAAAATATTAACTTAAATTATGATGGACTTTATACTTGGAGTAATTATTCTCAATATTATGATGTTAATCATCCTATAAAAATTAATGGTATGTTTCTTTATAATACTGACCGGATAGGTTCTATAAAGTATTACAATATATTTACTAATGTAAATTGGCATAGTGGAACAGGAGATAAAACACAAGACCAAATTGTAATGAGTACAATTAAAGTTTATCCTGATGCACAATTATCATTAGATGAATTAGCAACAGGTAATAGTTTATCGTGAAATATTGTATGGTCTGGTAATGTAAGAGATTATAAAGTTTATATGTTTAAATAAAATTTAATTCTTTAAAATAATAAAATGTTTAATAAAAAATATTTAGTTGCTGGTATTATATTTGTAAGTGGAATGTTATGAACAACATTTGCTTGAGATATTATTCCTTGACTTAATGAAAGTTATGTAAATAATTTTTCACAAAAATGATTATTCATAATATCTACTTCAAATAATTCTATTGCAACAAATCAGATTTATCCAAATCCTGAAAAGCCATATTGATGGAAAATGAGAAACACATTTGGTATGGTATGAATAAAGAAAAAAAGTGCATTCTTAGATATATGAGTAAATTTCAATTTAAATACTAAGAAATTTATTGTAATAGATAATAATTGAAATTTATCATATTCAGCATTTAATAAGTCAAGATTAATTAACTTTGAAGGAACTGTAATAGCTAATAAAACATTGATTAGTAATTTAATTGGATGGACTAATCCAGATAATACAGTTGGGTATCAGTGTTGGACTAATGTAGATAATAATAAAAATACATTATGTGCCTGAATATATAATGCAGTTGGTTATTTTAAAGTAGAACCTTATGCAGTAGAAAATTGAAGTAATTGAGTAAAAGTTGTTTCATTAATAAAAAAAAGTTGATTTGTATGAGGATTAACTAATAAATCTAATTATACACAAAGCTGAATTTTAAAACAAAGAAATGGAGCAAATAATTCATATGTGTATAAATTAGTTATTTATAAATCAAGTGATAATAGATATGTATCTACAATACAAACTGCTTGATATTTATTACCTTATAACTACCAATTTAAATGAGATTGATTTATATCAACTACTTGGAATAATTCAAATGGAGAAGTGTGATATTTTGGTAATCAAGTAGTATGACTTGCTAAAATTTCAGTTGATACAATACATTGAAATACAACTGTTGATGAATTATTAAATTGAACTGCAAATGGATATGTTTCTGCTTATCCTCATAGTAGTTTATGGTCTAAACAAATTACAGATAATTGAAAAACTATAACTAAAAAATATATAACTTTAGTTGATAACGGTGTTTTACAAGATTTAGATTATACAAATGCTAGAAAAGTTGATGTAGATTGAACTTATCCATTATTAACTGCTTCAAATAAATGAATAGAAATAGAACCAAATGTTGAGAATACTATAAAAGCTATGAATATTTTATCAATACTAAATAGTATGACTGAATGAATGGTTTCTAATTCAGATGCTAGATATGTATTTATGAAACCTTTTGGAATATTAGACCCTCAATTTAAGACTAAAACTAATTTTGAAGGTAAAAAAATAAATTATATATCAGATTTATGAATTAGAAATTTAAATGCAGATAATAAATTAAAAATTATATTTGATACAAATAAAATTAAACAATGAATACAAGCTTGAATAAAATATGGTGCATTTAGAACTGATTATAATAATAAATGAAGAATGTGATATTATCAAGTTGCTCCTATTTGGTATAAATTATGACAATATGTAGATAATGGTAAAGTTATATCTATGCAATTAGATTGAACTTGAGCTTTAGAAAAAGTTTATAGTCCAAAATATGCAGATATAACTTATATTCAATTAAAAGATTGAACAAATTGATTTGTACAAAATTTATCAAACAACTATATATTATCTCATTGAAGTTTATGAAAATTTCAGCTAATTTGAAATTTTGCTGATAGAAATCTATGATTAAGAGATATTTATACAAATATCTGAGTTAAATGATGAACAGTTGATAATTTACATTATATAGTAAATACAGTTGATTGAAGATTTGATAAATATAATGAAACTGATTTAAGACATATAAATCTTCAATCAACTACAACAACTCCAGATGTATTATCTTGAAAAGATTTAACTTATATTACTCCAACTAATACAAATTGATGAGATTTAATGATTGGTAGTTTATCTGGTGATAAGGTTTATTTAAATACTTATGTTCCAGATACAAAACAATTATTAAATAGTAACTGGGAACAACTTACATCTTGAAGTAGTATATTAAACTTCTTTAAGACAGATGGAAACACAACTATTCTTATAGATGCTGATAACTTATTATGGAAAAAAACAAATTAGTATTGAAAAAAAAATAAGCATTATTATATTTACATTTGTAAATCGTTTATTTACTTTATTATATTAAAAATGAAAATGATTAAAAAATTAAAAACAGTTATATGAGCTTGATTAATAGTATGAATATCAAGTTTATTTATGGGTTTATTTATGGGAACTTCTTATGCAGATACGATTGGTGGTAGTTTCGTGTCAATACCAATTCATAAAACTTCAACTGGTTCAACAGATATTACTCAAGATTTAAATCTTAAAGCTGGTTGATTGGTAGACCAAACAAATTGAGTATATTATGTAATTGGTACAATTCCAACTTCTTGGTCGTGAGAAACAGTAGCGGGAATAGATGTTAAATCCGCAAGTAATTGTGATGATGCTGATATTAATTCTACTTGTATAGAAGCCGGACAAAGTGCAGTATTTGTATTAAAATGAAATGATAATGCAGTAAGTATTCAAAAGATTATTCAATTATATTGAAATTGAACAAAAGCCTGAACTGCTTGGTGGGGATTACATAAAAATGCTAAATGAAATGTGTTCTTAATTGAGAATATTTGAAGTGATATTAGACTTTGGACATTAGTTGGTTCTGATTTATCTAATCCTACTTTAACTGCTGACAGTCCAGTAACTATTGATGCTAATATTTATGATAAAGAATGAATAAGTATAGTTAATGATTATTTATTCTTTCATTGAGATGTTTCAATTGCAACTGCAAGTAATGGACGGAATAGATTTCCAAGATTTGTAGTAATATCATTAAATGGTACAACACCAACTATGGTATATCAGTGGGGTAAAGATGAAGCAGATGATATACAAATTATGTTAAAATTATCACAAAATGTAAATAGTATATATAATATTACACCATCTATGGTTCAATGAATATTTTTATCACAATGGTCTAATAACCCTCTTGTTCCATATTCAACATTAAATTGATTTAAACAAGGTTATAATTATATATTACATTTAAGTTCTTGACGGAATGTTAATGAAATGTATATTAAATGAATGTTTGTAAAAGATAATAAATTATATGCTATAGTTCGTTTAGGAACTATAAATTGAATTAGTTTCTATAAAGCACAATTAGATAGTAATGGTAATGTAGAATTAGATAATTCAACAAAATTAAATTCTAGTATATCATCAAGTAAAGTTTATACATTACTATGAAAATACTTCATTATGCAATTTGACTTCTCACCTGTAAATCAATAGAAAATAAAAACAAGAGATTAATTTTCTCTTGTTTTTTTTATTTTTAAATATATAATTAAGATACTTTAATTTGTTTAATAAAAAAATAAAGATGAGAAAAATAATAATTAGCTGAATTATTTTGGTTTCTATTTCTTCTAATGTATTTGCTACCTCTGTTGTTTCTCAACAAGATATTCAGGAAATACAAAAACAAAATTGTCAAAGGGGGATAGAGTTAGATTATTGACCTGAATATCAAACATTTTATAATTGATATTCTTGGGATAATTCTATAAATTCTAAAATTAAAAAAGTTGCTAATTTGCTTGATAATTATTTTAAAATTAAGCTAGTTTATCAAAATATAAATAATGTCTTGGTTTCAAGTTGTAATATATCTAAATCACAACAATATGAAAAGAAATACATAAATGAAAAAGTAAAAAAAGTTTTTGATGAATTTTATAAAAGTTATAATGATAGTGTAAATAGTTGGTATGCATTAGTTCCAATTTTAAATAAAAAACTTAATTGAGAACAAGTACCAAAAATAAGTTGGGACTACCATATAAAAGATTTTATTACCAAAATTAAAAGAACAATAAAACTATATAAACAAATAAAAAATATAAAAATAGCGAAAGTTATTTTCACTCCTGATAGTAATTCAGAAGTTATAACTAACAGTTGAGATTATCAAACTGTTAGTTATAAAAATATGTTAGTTGAAAAAGACTGACAAATAAAAGATTTAAATTATTTTAAGTTGGAATTTAATAAAAAACTTCATAAAGAGTTTAAATATTATAAACCTTTTATTATAATCTATAATTGAGACTTAATTAAGAGTTATAAATTAATTTCAGTTTATAACTAATTAAAAAATTTATTGAAAAAAAATAAAAAACCTTATATTATATATGAGGTTTTATTTTTTATAAAAAGTAAATGAAAAAAATATTTTCTGTTATAATT
>JALUWO010000493.1 GCA_027019405.1 Candidatus Altimarinota bacterium
GGCCATAGTGCTATATCTGGCATATTTTTTTATTAATATCATAAATCTTTTAATTTTTTGTCTAAATTATTATAAACAAATCTATATCATTCTCAAAAGTAATATTGACTTTCTTTATCTAATTCAAGTCTTACTTTTTTAAAATCTCAAAGTCATATATAACTTTCTGCTTTTCTCATAAAAGGCTCAAAAGTCCTATGTTTTCATTCAGTTAAATTTTCATATTTTTCAAAGTATTTTAAAGCTTCAGTATATTTTCAAATCATATTCAAACTTTCTCCATACCAAGCATTAGACCAAGGAATATTAGGTAATAATTCTATAACTTTTCTCATAGTTTCTTCTGCTTTAAATAGTAATTTTTCTCATCATCACATAGAACTATACAAAATAGCAAGTTTAGCCAATACCCAAGGGTTATTTTTATTTAATTTTAAAGCATTTAAATAAAATTTATAAGCTAAATCAAATTTTTGATTATGTTGATAATAACTTCAAAGAGCTATACTAGAAAATAAATAATTAGGATTTAATTTATATGACTTTAAAACATATTTTAAATCTTCTTTATTTATCATCTCGGAATATTTAAAATAATAGTCATATTCTAAAGTTTTTTCTTGAGATATTCAATATATAAAATTATATAAATAAGTATCACCAAATAAATTATTAAATTTTCTTAGATATTTTCTTTCAAAATTATTATTATACCATTTATTTATCATTTCTATAAATTTATCTTCTCATTTATAACTTTTTTCTAAGTATTTTTTATATTGCTCTAACTCTTTATAATTTCTATCCCACCTGCAATAGCTATAAATTGTAGTCCATCACCAAATATGTCACCAATCTTTTTTAGGATTTCTATCTCTTAAATATAAAATGTATTCTATTAATTCTTCATATAATTTATTTAATTTTTCACTCATAAATTAATTGTAAATAATTAAAACAAAGCTTTTCTATTCATCTACTATCATTAAAAATAATATTATTTCATAATTTTTTATTTTTGTATAAATAAGCTATAGAAAAGATTATATTATCAATTCAATCTTTAATATAATCTTTATTATAGTCTAAAAAAAAATTATATTTATTTTGTTCTATTTGACTAGTAAATTTAAACAAATTACTTTTTTTATTCAACTCTAAATTATTATTAAAATGAAAACTAAATATTTCTAAAAACTTTTCTATAGTTATTTTTAAATTTTTATAAAACTTTTTATAACTTCCTAAATTATAATAATTATCTGCTAAAACTTTATATAACCTAAAATCTCTTTTATCATCATCTTTATTTAAAATATCATCTTTCAGAAAGGATAATCATAATTCTAAACTTTTTTTATACTCTAAAAGCTTATTTAATGTAAAAACTTTCCATACATAAGGCTCAGGTACATTGACTCATAAACTTTTATTCAAGTCAACAGTTTTTTCATATAGTCTTATAGCTTCGTTATAATTTCATAACTCATGCTCTATGTATCATAACCAGGAATAAAAAAAAGTTGGAACCTCATCTTTTTTATTTTCAAATTGTTTAATAGCTAGTAAAATATTTTGCTTTCATAATTCTAAATATTTTTTATTTTTATACCTTTTATATAAAGTACTTGCTTGATATCTTGCATATCTAGCTAATATATGTGGATTATTTTTTTCTATACTCAATAATCTTTTAAAATATCCATCTAAATCTAATTTTCATTTATTATAATAGTAAATTACATAAGCAGTTAAAGCATAAAAATTATTTTCATTATATTTTAACATATCATTAATTATATCTAAATCTAATTCAGTTAGAAATTCAGGATTTTTTACAATTCCATCTTTCTCTAATAAAAAAGAATATTCAGAATTTAAGATCTCATTTTTAATTTCATCTAAATTATAAGTTTTAATATCTTTTAAGACTTTATTAAATTTATTTCTATAATAAAAATAAGGAATTATAGAAAATGCCCTATAATATCAATCTATATTAGAATTAACTTTTAAATATTTTAAATAATCATTATAAATATAATATTCTAATTCCCTATTATTAACTTTCATATATATCTTTTATTTAATAAAATTAGAATGCCTTGACAATTTATCATTTTTATTATCAAATAATTCAAACAACATTGGTTGTAATTTAGGAGAAAATACTCTTACAACAGGTATAGCTACTTTCTTATCTGTAATATCTAGTACAAATAAATCAAAATTATTATTTTTAAATTCATTAATTATATAATTTAATTCTATTGAAATATCATCATTATCATAATTTTTTATTTTACTATAATCTTTAACTTCTAATTTTTTATTAAAAATCAAATTTAAATAATATTCTACTATATAAAAAGTATTTCATTTAGGAATATCTCAATTTCAATTAAAATCTTTATATTTTAATTTATTATTATTCAAATTCGCTGCTCTATTTTGTATAACTTCAGTCAAAGCTCTTATTATTGCAATATCCTTATTTCAATGTGTTCACATATGAAAATTCATAGAATAATGGGAAATAAATTGATATTTTTTATTATATATTAATGCTCATATAGTATTTGTATTAAAATAAAAAGAACAATCCATCAAATAAACATCAAATCATTTTTTTTGTATATTATCTATTAGTGATAATATATTTTCATTCTTTATTGTTTTTAAATTAATTAATGATGGTTTCAATAAATTAGCCATCATTATATTATAATTATGTCTTTCAATTAATTCATATATAGCATGCAAAATAGCTTCCTCTAAAGTATTTCATGCTCATAAAGAATTTGTAGTCATGAATTCAGGTTCATACCATGGTATTAATATTTCCTTGTTATTAATCAAAGACTTCCATTTTAAAAACCTATGTTTTTTTGCTAAAAAATAATTTTTATTTTTATTTAATTTTTCTCAATCTATTTTAGTTAAAATAAAATCTTCTATTTTAATATAATCTTCATTAATTTCTTTATAAAATAATCAGCTTTTATTATTTATTTTGTCTATAATCTTATACCAAGAATATCTTTCAATAAATTCCATAATAGCACTAGCTAAAGCTTGATATTTTGTCAATCCTTTTCACCAATTATCTCTTTTTCAAACATTAGATTCTATAGAATAAGTATAACTTTTTAATATATCTAAATCTCAAATATATTTTAACTTAAAATTAGTTTCTTTTATTATATTAGTATCTTTTAAAATTTGTAAAACTTTTTTTACTGTTAATTTTGGTGATATTATTCTATGAGAATCAATTTTATATCATTTTTTCATTATAATTTACTTACAAATATAAATTTCAAATAATTTTTATATCTATCTATAGGCATTGGACATTTTTTACAAGATTTAGGAGTTCTTTTATTTTTTAAATAAATTTTATATCTTTCTCTAAAATCTTCTGTATTATAATATTTATCATCAATATTTAAATCTGAAATTTTTCATTCTTTATAATGACAACATAATGAAACTATTTCATTCTCTGTAATATCTAAAGAATTACCAAACTGATAACATCATTGTATTTCCATATTATATTCATTTTTATTCAATAAATTATTCACATACCTATCAAGTATAGTCTCTCTTCTTTTATCAAATTCTGTTTCTTTTATGTTTATATATCACTTTCATATATTTGATATTAATCAAACATTAGTGTATAAAAATTTTTCTAAAATTTTCTCTATCTTACTTAAAATTATTTTATTATCTAATATATAATCTTTAGGATAATGTAAATCTTTTTTTATTTCTATATTTTTTGCTCATAGCTTATTATAAAATAAAATAAAATCTACTAAATCATATAGATTTTCTTTTGTAATGATATTTATAAATGTACTTTTATTAGCTATTAATTTAAATTTTTTTACTAATAGTTCAAATTCTTTTTCAGAAATTTTATTTTTATGAGTTTTATTATAAACTTTATAATCAGAAGAAGAAATATTTATTTTAAATTCATCAACTAGCTTATTTATTTTTTTAAATCTTTCTTCGGATAAAAATAATAAAGATTTTCATCAAGAAAAAAAAGTTATATGTCCTCACTGATTTTTTATAAAATCTAAAATTTTAAATAAATCTGGATTAAAAATTGGATCTCATTGTCATAAAATGTTAAAATTTATATTATTTCACATATAATATTTTAGTAAAAAATTTTTTATTTTTTCAAAAGAAAGATAAGTATGAATATCATTTGGATTATTACAATAAATACATCATATAGGACAAGTTTCACTTATAAATAAATTTATATTACTAGGCAAATAAATAGGAATTTCCAATATAATATTTATAAAATCCCATGCATTATAAAAATACAAATAATCAAAATTAATTCTATCCTTATTCTTTAAAATAATATTTTTAACTTTTCTTAAGCTATCTTTTATATTTTGGAATTCAAAATATATAGTATAAAAACTTTTATTATTATTTAAAATTAAGTCCTCAAATCAAAATAAATCATCTTTAAAAATAATCCTATCCTTATATCTAAATATATGATTTTTATATTCCATTTATTATGATTTTAATTTATTTAAAATTTTATCTAATTCTTTTTTAGGAGAAAAATCTATATTTTTATTAAAAAACTCTAAAGAATTATCATTTACAAGTCAATCAGCTGATATATCTAAATATCTATTATTTGCTTTTGTATTGATAACTTCTAATTTATCAAAAAATCATTTATTTTTTAAATTAATTAATATATTATCTAATAATAAATATTTTTCTCTATCCCAACTATACTTTTCTCATAAGTAAATTTCAAAAGATATTTTTTTAAATCAAAGTTTTAAAATAAATTCTAATGATTCTTCTAACTTATTAATATATTTGGGAAATATAACTAATAGTATAACTATATTTTTATATCATTTTAATAAATTTATTTTTGAAAGTAATTTATCTGTTGAATTATCCCTAGTAAAATCATTAATTTGTTTTATTCAATTTAAAGATAAATGTATTTCAAAGTTATTTTCTTTTAAAAAATCTAATATTAAATTATTTAAAAGCAATCAATTTGTAGCTATTTTATAACTAATTTTTTTTCAAAATTTTCTAGATAAATTATTTGAATACAATACTAACTCTTTAAGTTTACCAAACTCTAGTAATGGTTCTCCTCAAAAAAAAGATATTATTTTTTCATTTCCATCTTGTAAAAATAAAAAATCTATTATATTTTTAGCTTTTAGTAAATCCAAAGTTTTATTAGAAAAATCTAAATAGCAATAATTACATCTTAAATTACATTGTTCTGTAAGATTAAATCTTATTTCATTGATTCATTTAGCTAAAAAATTATTAATATTTTTTATTTCAACTATATCTTTAAAAAAATTTATAAATACTTTATTTAAATTATGAAATTGAATAGCTAATTCACTGTCTCCAATCTTTCATTTATTATCTAAATAATATCAAATAAAACAAGTACAAAACCATCTATCTTTACAAATATTACAGTTATTATTTTTTTCGACTAGATTTAAAATCTTTTCTACATTATCTTTATCTTCTAAAATATACTCTTTATCAAATCTAGTACATAATTTATATTCTCACTTTTTATTAACTTGTGATTT
>JALUWO010000494.1 GCA_027019405.1 Candidatus Altimarinota bacterium
AATAAACAAGTTATGTTTGATAAGAAAAGTCAAGCTAAAAAAATGATTAATCTTTTTATTATTATATTAGCTGTTTTAAGTATATCACTTTTATTTAATTTAATAAAACTAGATCTTCGTCAATAAATTTTTTTTTATCATATTTTAGTCTTAACTTGAAATATACTTCTACCACCAAAATTATATTTATGAAAATATTTTAAATTATATATTTATATTGAAATATATTTCGATAATAGCTGTATAATCCATACATTATTTGATTTAACATAATATTATTTTACTAAAAGGATTATCTTCAATTTATAATTCTTAAAATCCCTTTTTCAACATCCTCCCATGATTTTTCTATATATCAATCTTCAGTTTTGTCAATTCAGTCTTCTTTATTCCCAAAGGATTTTAGTTCTTTCTCTAATCACTCGATGGACATTGATAAGTGTATTTTCATGGTTATTGTATTTGTTAAAATATTAAAGGTTAGTAATAAATAACTACTTAATAATAAGTGGTAGTACTCTTGCTTTGCTTTGTTTTATTATTTTTTCAATTCAATAGTAGGGGTTAACATTACTTGTCTCCTAGAAGTTTTATATATTAGTTTATTTTTGTAACATAATGTGTATATGACTTCAAATCACGATCATAATCCCAATGTTAACATTCCACTTCACCGATAATATATCACATAAGAGCATTCTCCTTCAACTGTAGTTGGTCTTTTCTTCCGTTGTACCTCATGCAAATTTGTTTTCAAGAAATCAGCTAAATTAATCTCATCAGGAGCAGAAAAAGAAAACAATCACTTCTTAAAATTTGGAACAATTATGTCATATTCCCTTAATTTATCATCAATAAATGTCACTCATTCTTCTGTTGATACAAAATAAAATGTTTTTTTGTCAAGCATAAATTTTGTCCATATTTCGAATATTTTGTAACCTCTATTAGTTTTAGCACCTTCTTTAACTTCTTTATTGAAAAACATTTTTATTAAATTAGGATATAAATTACTTTTTATTAGTATTCATACTACTTGTACTATTTGAGTTAGCATTTAAGTCTAACTCTTTTTCTATTAGAAATTTTTTAATTTTGCTTACTACACTGATAATGTTACATTTATTTGGTAAAGGGCAATAGTTTTTATAACCATTTTTACCCTTCACCATTACTTTTTGAACTTCTTTAGTTCAGATTATTATTATATCATAATTATAAAACATATTTTAAATTTTATCATTAATAAATTATATTTATAATAACTTAATAAAATAAAATCCATATGTTATTTTAACATTACTTATAATCAATACCTGATTCCATATTGAATGAACTATATATAATCTATTAAATATTTAAATTTTAAGTTCCTTTTCTAATTTATTTCTTAATTTTTCATCATCTTCAATTAATTTTACTAATGCTGCTTTACCTTGAGTTTTTTGATCATATAAACTATAAAAAGCACCTGCTCTTGTAATAATTCATTTATCCATTGCTGTCTCAACTAAATCTGCCATTCTGTCTAT
Source organism: Candidatus Altimarinota bacterium (assembly GCA_027019405.1). Lineage (GTDB taxonomy): Bacteria > Patescibacteriota > Gracilibacteria > BD1-5 > UBA6164 > JALUWO01. The sequence goes on from JALUWO010000494.1 coordinate 1,533, forward strand.
TCATTGATTAAATCTTATAAGGACCTCACAATGTTTGAATGGTGGAGCTATCTTATTTTTTACAACCTTAATTTTTGCTTTATACCCCATTTGTTGTTTATTCTCTTCAAGTTTTTCACCTCTCCTAATTTCTATTCTTTGACTAGCAAAAAATTTAAGTGCATTCCCTCAACTAGTAGTCTCTGGATTACCAAACATTACCCCTATTTTCATTCTTATCTGATTAATAAAAATAATCAAAGTTCCTGTTTTAGCGGCTATAGGTGATAATTTTCTTAAACCTTTACTCATCATTCTAGCTTGTAATCACATTTGTTGATCTTCCATATCTCCTTCAACTTCTGCCTTAGGTGTTAAAGCCGCAACAGAATCTATAACTATGACTTTTACAGCCCCTGTTGAAGCTAATTGTTCAGCTATTTCTAATGCTTGTTCTCCATAATCAGGTTGTGCTAATACTAAATTATCAACATCAACTCATAATTTTTTTGCATAAGATGGATCTAGAGCATGTTCAGCATCTATAAATGCAACATTTTCACCCGCTTTTTGAATTTCGGCAATAGCATGTAAAGCTAGGGTTGTTTTACCTGAACTTTCTGGACCATATATTTCTATAACTCTTCATTCTGGGTAACCACCACCTAAAATACTATCTAGCATAAAAGAACCTGAATGATAAGTTTTTACAATACTATGAACTGTATCATCTCAAAGTTTCATTACTGAACCTTTTCAAAATTGTTTTTCAATTGCTTTTAAGGCATCATTAAGCACTTCTTGTTTAGCATTATTATTTGTCTGAGTATCTGTCTTTTCTGTTCATTTTTTAGCCATACTTATGTATTATAATAAATTAAAAATTAATTAACTTTTGTATAATATTTTTTTAATTAAAAAAAACAAGTATAAAATTTTCACTTGTTTTTTTAAACTTGAAATAAAATTACTTTCTTTATTTTATTTCAAGTTTAGCTACATTTAGATTTTCATCAATAAATTTATCTTCTCATATTTCCGTCTTAACTTGAAATATACTTCTACCACTAAAATTATGTTCTTTAACTATGTCACAAATTATATCATTTTCATTAGTTTTTAACAATTCTCACTTAATAGTTATATAAGCATCTATTTTTTCATTTGAATTTAAATAAATTGTAGATCTATAAACTTTTTTATTAAATAAATTTATTGGTTCTTTATTCTGTATATTTTTTACTAAATAGATGTTATCAGCTTTTAGAGTATTAAAATTTTCATTAATATATCATCCTTTAAATATTAATTCTTGTTCTGATGTATTTTTATCTAACACCGTGATTGGAAAATATTCTTTGTTATTGAATGTAATATTATTATATTCATAATTTATCCAAGTAATTACATCTCAATCTTTGGTTTTATATGGCTCAAACTTTTTGTTTATAAGTATAAAATTTAAATCATCATCATCATTAAAACAATTATTAATATCAAAATATCAATATATGTGTGCTGGCCAAAAATGATGTCAAAAAATATCATGAGTATCATGACAATAAAAATATCTAAATAAATTAGGATAATATTTTTTATTTCAATCTGTAATTACTACTATATTAGCATTTTCATCAATTGATGTAAAAATGTCATTTTCTAATCTAACAGAAAATATTTTTTTATCATTTACTATCTGTGAGCTTTCTAAAAATTCTATTATTTCATATTTTTTTCATGTTGTCTGATCGGTAGCATAAATTTCATAATCATCATCTTCAAATATTATTATTGTTCAATTCTCCAACCTAATTTTAGTTTCAATTTTATAAGTATCAATATATTGTGTAGTAGTAATAATCTCTTTAAAAGTCATTTTTTGTTATTATAATATAAAAATTGTAATACATTTCAATCATATTCAGTCTAAACTTTACCAATCTTTTACATTGTTTTGTCTTGGCATTCAAGTAAAGAATGGATCATCGAAAGGATCATTACTTCTTGGTGGTTGATAAACCTTTCCATAGTTCTGCATGTTCCTTTTTTGCTGTAGCTTCAAGTTTTTTTGGTATTCTTGTAAAGCTTTCATCATTTGTGCTTGTTGTTTTTGTTCTGGTGTCTGTGCTTTGTTTTGTTGCTTTCAAGCTGTTTGTGCTCAATTTTTTTTACCTGCCTTCGATTTATTTCAATTTCATTGTGAAGACTTATTTTCTTGTTTTTCTCATTGCTTTTGTCAATTTTTAGATGATGAATTCTTTTTTCAATTTTTATTTTCCTGTTTTTTTCATTGACCTTGTTTATTTTGATTATTTTTTTTCTGTCAATTCTGCTTTTGAGATTGTTGTTTATTATTCTTTTTTTGTCAGTTTTTGTTTTGTTGTTTCTGTTGTTGTTTATTATTTTTTTGATTTTTTAAATCTTTTAATTTATTTAATACAAATTCTAAATTATCTTTTGTTTGCTCATTATATTTAATTTTTAAAGCCTTTTGATAATATGTAACTGCTTTTTCCCAGTATCATTTTTTTAAATTTATATTAGTTTGTTTTTCTCCAAATCTATAATAAGCATTTCATAAATTATGATTTAACCTAAAATTTAGTTCATTTTTTCAAGTTCATAAAATAGATAAATAAGTTTTGATACTATCTTTGTATTTTCACTGTTTATACAATGTATTTCAAATATTATAAATTCATTCTATATTATTTGCTTGAGTAAACTTATCTTTCGCTAAATCATATTTTTTTTGCTCAAAAAGTTGTTGTCAATTATAATTATTATAAAAAGATAACAAAGATGGTAAATTAATTAATAATAGAATGAAAATTCATCATCAAATAAATATTTTTTTAAGCATTTTTATTTTTATTAAAATCTAAATTAAATAAATCAACCAATATATATCATAAAAATAAAATAAAACTAATCATAACTAAATATCTTGTATAATCATTCATTTGTTTTGAAGTTTTTGTTTCAAGTGCTTTTTTATCAAGTTTTTCAATATATTTTGTAATTTTATCTATACTATTTATATTATCTAATTCAATATATTTTGCGTTTATATCAGAAGCTATTTTTTTTAGATTTTCAGTATTTAACTTAGTAATAACATAATGCCCATCATATGTTTGAAAATTATAATCTCCAAAATTATCTTTTCACAATAAGATTTTACCTCATTTTTTGGAACCAATTCATACAACAAATGTTTTTATATTTTCTTTTTTAATTTTTTGTAAAATTTCTGAAGAAATTCAATGAAAATCTCAAGGATCTCAACCATCAGATATAAAAACTATCACTTTTCATCTTTTTTTATTGCCAAGAAACCTATTTACAGTAGTAGAAATAGCTTGTTGAAAATCAGATCATTGTTTAGTTAAATTTTTATAATTTACTCCATCAAGCATAGTTAAAAATACATCAGAATCTGTAGTGAGTGGAATAGATCATATAGCATTACCAGCAAATATCACTAATCAATACCTATTTCAAGGATGTTTAATCACATAATCAGCTATAGCTTTCTTAGCTAAATTCAATCTAGTTGTAAGATTATTTCAATATTTTACATCTATGGTATCCATAGATTTACTTACATCCAATGTAAACATAATATCTACACCGGAAACCTTTGTTTTTATAGTTTTTTCTCATCATTTTAAATGAAATATTCCAAATAAAACTAGTAAAAAACTTCAAATTAATAAAAAACATTTCAAGAAACTTACATTTTTAGCTAAGAAATCATATTCTTTATATATTTTTGTCTTTTCATTGTAGAATTTATAAAATAAGTATATTATAATACCTATTCAAAATAAGAATATCAATATAGTATAAATATTTAAGTTTGTTAAAGTCATATTTTTTATTTTTATGTTTTAAATTTCTCTTAGTTTCAAATAAATGTATATTCCCATCAATACTATAAGAATATAAACAAAGATTATATATTCAGGATTATAAACTTTTTTAACTTTTACTTTAATATCAGTTTTTGTAAGTTTCTTTAAATCTTGAAATATATTATGCAAACTTTGAGTGTCTGTTGCTCTATAAAACTTTCCATTTGTTATACTTGCAATCTGCCTAAGCTCTT
>JALUWO010000495.1 GCA_027019405.1 Candidatus Altimarinota bacterium
CTTGCATTTTATTTTATATCATTATTATTTAAAATAATCAAGGAATAAAAATACAATTTGAGTTCTTAGAGTTCCTTGAAAATTTATATCATTATTATTTATAAAATGAAAACAACTAACAAAACTAAACTAACTAGAAAAGAAATTAACAAAATAAATAAACTAGGAAAATATAGAAAATGAACACAAAAATTTAAAATTCTAGCTGTTATGTTAGCATACCCTAACAGATGGTTTAGACCAGAAGATTTCATGCAATATTCTTTGCCAGAAGATTTCTATGTTGGTTATGAAGCTAATAGTAGATTAGCTGAAATGACTAAAGACGGGGTATTACAAGATACATTTGCTAAAGAAGATACTGCAACAGGTTGGAAAAGAAGCAGAAAAAAGATGTGGAAAATAGATCCAGTATATCTGGACATCCTTAAATATGTACCTGTACTAAAGAAAACAGCTCAAGAAGCTAAAAAACAAGTTAAAGTTAAGCAATTTAAAAATATATATACTCCAATAATTGAAGAAGAACAATAAAAGACCATTAACTTGGTCTTTTTTTTATTTAAGAAATTTAAATATGTCATAGTTGGTCTTCAAAAATATAAAGACCAATTTTCTAAAAACTCTTGATTTTTAGCATATATCATTATATATAACAATACATTTAAAAAATATTTTTATAGTTTATATTTATATTTTATAATAGTTCAAATGAGCCAGGATCAAGAACAATATTTAAAAAACTTTATATATAATAATTGTGACAGAAGAGGGACATTTATTATCACAGGTGATTGACAAATTTTAATGCATCCACCAAGAAATATTATGTCAATAAGAAAAAAAAGTTGGAGTAGTATATTAAAAACTAAATATATACTAGATAATCTGAAAAGAATGTATTGAGTATGTACAGTAGTTAGCTTTAAAAGAAAATGACATGATGTTGTCATTAAACAAATATATACTTTAACTTAATTAATTTAACTTGAAACATAGCATACTTGCTTTATATTTTTTCTAAATTTCAATGAAATATTTCTCCAGAATATAAAACTACCTTAATAAAAAAATAGACTTATTTTAAGTCTATTTTTTTATATTTCACCTATACTTTGTTCATTAATTAAGCATTTTCTTCTTTTTTCATCATAGCAATACCTGTAATAACTAATAACATTGCTAATACTAATGCGACAGTATTTTCTACTGGTCATGTATCTTTCTTAGTTAAAGCAGTTTTAGTAGCAGTAACAGTTTTAATTAATTCAGGTTTTACTTCATAATTAACTTTAGCTTCTTTATAATCAACAGGATTTACTATATCAATTTGTCCATTGTTATAGTTTAATTCACCTTCTTGTGCAGGTTGTCTAAATTCGTCAGCATAAATATCTAAGTTATTATTAGATAAAGCCAATTCACTAGAATTATCAACACCATCTGGATTGTAAACTAAGTAAACTTCTGCATCTTTTGAAACATTTATAGGTTTAATATCCAAGTCAGACATTTTTACAACAGTAGTTTTATCTCCTTTTTTCAGTACAATAGTTAATGATTTTTTAAGATTATCACTAACATTATTATTGTTTATAATAAAGTTAGACAATACTAAATCCTTATTACCTGTAGCAAATTTAACTACATATGATTTTGTAGGGTCTTTGATAAACATATTAAACTTATATGCATTCTCTTTTTTAT
>JALUWO010000496.1 GCA_027019405.1 Candidatus Altimarinota bacterium
AATGAATGTGGCATTAAAGCTGTTGCAGATAAAGCAACTAATGTTAATGCTGTAAGTTTCTTTGTGTTCATGTTGTTTTTTGTTTAAATAATAAATAAATATGAACAATAACTTATTAACAAAAGGACAATTATTGTTCCTTTGTTAATATTACTATTAAAATATGAATTAAAATCAAGTTAATTTTTTATATATTTAACCAGCTACAATTAATGTAGTTAATACTCATATTGCACCACCAATTAATCAAATCATCAATGCACCACCAATACCTTTTAATAACAAATCACTAAATAATGAATTAGGAGATACTTCTTCTGTATTTGTTGTAAATTTAGCAAGTTTACTAAATACTATCTTTACATACATATAAATAGCACTAAAGAATACTATTAATACTAGTGAAGAAGCAATAAAGTAGTATAATGGTTTTAAATTTGCTAAACTAGTAATAGCACTATCAAATGTAGCTGTACCTAAAGATATAGTTAAAACTAACATTCAGCCTAATGCATATAAATTTTGTTTAGCTAATTTAGCAATAGTTGGATCTTGATTACTTAATTTCATCATTTCTTGCAACTTTGTAATTAATACTCACAAAGTTATAGTTCAACCAGAGGATTGAGATTGCTGTCAACCCATTCATTGCTGTCAACCCATTCAACTCATTCATTGCTGTCAACCCATTCAACCCATTCATTGCTGTCAACCCATTCAACCCATTCATTGCTGTCATCTATTACTTCAAGTCCCTTTTCATCATCATATCATTTCTCCTCAAACTGGGGTCATCCATAATGAATATCCAAATATTCATATTAATAATAATGCTAATATAATTGCTCAAGCCTTAATATGTAGTTGTCAATCTATCCGTGCAAAGCTTCTTCCATCTGCTCATCACATTATTTGCGTAAAGAAGTTTTTATTTACCACCTTATCTGCTCACAATATATTATAAATCTCATTATTATAAATAACAAAATTAATTATTTTAGCAGTATCATAGAACACACTCCATCATATTGGTGATAATACTTGTTTTAAAACATCATATTGTGCTTTTACATCTTGAGGATTAGGTTTTTGAGATATAGAACTACCTCCTCATGCATTACTATTACTATCAAGATTTAAATCTCATCATACACTTCACAAATTTAATCCATTATAATTAGTTGCAAATGCTGTTCCAGCTCACATAAATAATGTAAGCATAAGTAATAATTTTTTTACCATCTTTAATTATTTAATTATAAAATAAATCACATACTATTAAATTCAAATTTATATTCAACCTATTGTTTTTTATTCATCACCAATATTAATCTTTTAGTAGAAGAATAATTTGGATAACAAGTTATCATAAATATTTTATTTCTTTGTCAGAATATTCATTTTCAGTTTATAAATGAATTTATAAACTTCATTTTAGGCAATATTTGTCTATCATCAATAACACTTTCCATACTAGAATTTAACATAGAATTTGTGAATTTTAATTCTTCTCCTTTGTTCATTTGATAGAATATTCTTCCACCATTTACTCATTTAGTTCAATTATGAGCAAATATATATAAGTTATTACTATCTTTGTCATAATAACCAACATAACCATTTCTATCTAAATTTTCTGCAAACTCTTTTTCTATATTTTTACTATCTTTTTTTACTAAATCAATATACAACAACTTCCCATTATATGAGAAGAAATTAAAGAAGTTATATTTTCATTTATCGATTACAGTAGGTTTATTATCTTTTCATATATCTACATTATAACTTAACTCCAACTTATTTTTATCTTTATCAAAATAAACTAATTTAATTAATCTTTCCTTCTGTAATAATATTAACCTATTTTTTAAATAGACTTTATCTCCTCATAATATGTTTGCTATATACTGTGGTGGTGATAAGGTTATAAATAAATAAGATCAAATTATAATAAATAATGTAGGGATAATTTGATAAATAACTTTCATTTTATTTTTGTTTTAAAATATAAATAACATCATAATTATAATATTATATTTATTAAATCAAGCCATTTTTAATTATTATATTGATTAAAATGGTTTATAACATCTTCTTTATCTTTTACCATACTTAATAATCTTGTTAATAATGAAAAATATACCTTTCATTTATCATTTAGTTTATCAAGAAAATATGCTAAAAACAATAAATAAGTTTCTCTTGTATATACTGTTATACTATGTTTATTCCACAATACTTCTATAGTATTCATACCTTCTTCATTTCAACAGGGAATACTATTATAATCAAACTTTATACTATTATATTCTTTTCAATCTTTATCTTTGATAGATAAAGTAATATAATCTCTTGTTCAATCTTCTGAATTATTTTTATTTCATGCATCAATAACAACATAATAGTCTTTATAATCAATATTGTCATTTTCTTGATTTCAATATAGTTCTTTAACATTTGTTTTAACATAAGAGTATAATTTTTGTACATTACTATCTTTAAAATTCTTGGTTTTAGCTAAGAATACTTTATTATTAACATAATAATTAAAACTATATTTATAATCTTCATTTTCTCAATTTAATATTTTTTTATGTTTATTTATAAATTTTTTAAATATATCTCATATAATCATTTTAATATATTCTAACTAAAATATAAAAAGTTTTTACAAATCTAAGCTTATATATTTGCATTTTTTCAGGATTATAATCAGTATATATTGTATCATAATCTTTATTTTTAAATGTATCTGTAACATCTTTACCATCAGTTAAGTTATTTTGTACTATAATAATATAATTATATGGGTCTTTATATTTATCTAAATCATTTAACCGTTTATCTTGTAAATCTGTTAAAGATTTATATTCTAGTACTTTGTTATGTTCATCATCTAAATTAACATAATTACATATCAATGTATATATATCTATTGGTGTTGTTAAATGTTGTACTTTTAACCCATAAGAACTTTGTTTAGCATTATACATTTTATAAAAAATATTATTATAATTATAATATTGAAATGATGTATTAGTTGCTAATGCTAACATTAATAATAGTATTAGATATACTATACTATCTGAATTAAAAAACATTATTATTTATATATTATGTATTAAAATTTAAGAATTATCGACTTTCATTATATCTTTTAAGATGAAAGTATAATAATTCTTTATAAAATTTTTTAAGGCTTCAATATCTACACTATTCATTTTGTTTATATCTAATCAAGTTCTAAGTCCAAATCAAAGTTTTTCAAAAAAATCTTTGTTTATATATATTGTTCACACAAAGGTATTTATCATAATATTTACAAATGTTTCATATTGTTTATATATTTTATCATCTGAACTATACTTAGTTTTTATCTTATTAAAAGTATCTAATGTTTCAGTTAATAAAATATAAATTATGATATTATTATAAATATTAGTTTCCCCTTTAAATCTTTTAAGATAAAACAAAATTTTTTCTACATTTAAAATAGTTGTAATTTCTTTCTGTTCAGTTTTAATAGCTCTTATATCTCTTGCAGATCAAGTAGAGAAAAATAATCTATTTTGTTTGGAACTATTTAGTTTAAATCAAACTATTTTATCTATAAAGATAGTATCTTTTGTAATAAATTTTTCAATATTTCATTTAACTTTTTTATATACAACTTCTATATTAATATTTCAAATATGTTTTAGTGTCTTTTGTAATTCTACATCTTTTGTCTTTGATAAATCTATTACAAACAATAATACTATTAGATCTAAAAG
>JALUWO010000497.1 GCA_027019405.1 Candidatus Altimarinota bacterium
TATATAAAAAGATACGATATCGCTTTGCTTGATGAAGCTCAGGATACAAATGATGTAACTTTATCTATATTCTATCTTTTAAATTCTACCCAAAAAGTAGTCGTAGGCGACAGACATCAACAAATTTACTCTTTTAGGGGTAGCATAAACGCTATGAGTAAAATAAAAGCCTCAATATATTATTTAACAAAAAGCTTTAGATTTAATCAAGAAATAGCTTTTAAAGCTACTAAATTCCTGCAATTTTTTAAAGCCGAGAAAAAATACTTAATTGGAGCGGGAACCGATATTGAAATTAAAAATCAAGCAATAATAACACGAACTAATGCAAAACTTATCGCTGTTATGAAAAGATTAATCGAAGAGAAAAAAACATTTAAAATCATAAGAAATCCATATAGCGTTTTTGGATTGATACTTAATTTAAAGAAGCTTTATACAAACAAAGAGCTTGACGATGGATATAAGTATCTATATGCTTTTAAAAAACAGGCAAAACAGGAGAAAATTAGAGAAGATATGCTGTCTTACATAAAAAAAATAGTCGAAGGTCAGGATATAGAATTAGAAACAGCAATACAAACAATACGACAAACTGAAGATGTTTATGGCATCTACGGAATGGCAAAAGAGTATTATTACGATAAAAACTTAAAGCCTGATTATTACCTTACTACCGCACACACTTCAAAAGGATTGGAATGGGATAAGGTAACGCTTGAGAGTGATTTCCCCTGTTATAGAAAAATTATAGAGCATTATAGGCACATACCCCCTCACATTCTTTCGCTAAAAGATGATTTTTATAACGATTTTGCAAAAGATATGCAAACAAGCAAAGTAAAACAGGAAATTATTGACGAATTAAATCTTTATTATGTCGCTACTACAAGGGCAAAAGTAGAGTTGGAAGATAGAACACTTTTTTCTAATACAGAAAGTTACAATGCAAAAAGTTTTAGCCAACATATTAAAGAAACATTGGAGAAAAAATAATGGGATACAGTTTAATTATAGTGGAATCTCCTCACAAAGCAATAACTATATCGGGCTTTTTGGGCAACAGTTATAAGGTGATTGCCAGCAAAGGACATATTAAAAACTTGCCAAAAAAACAGTATGGAATAGATAAAAAAGATGATAAATTTATTGCATCGTGGCAATTAATATCTGATAAAGACTATATATTAAAACAATTAAAAACATTATCAGTAAAGGCTGATAAAATCTATATAGCAACTGATGATGATAGAGAAGGGGAGCGAATAGGGTGGGATATAATAGAATATTTAAAACTAAAAGAGTATTATAGAATTGTATTTCACGAAATAACAAAAAAAGCTATAGAAAAAGCTATCAATCACGCCAGACATATCAATGAAGATACAATCAATGCCCAAATGGCAAGACGGATGATAGATAGAATCATAGGTTATCCTGTAAGTGAAGGCATTAGATACTATTTTAAAAAACATAATTTATGCTCTTATGAGCTGTATAAAAATTTAGGTATCGGAAGAGTATCTGCTCCTGCTTTAAAAGAGTTGGTAAATACCGAAATAAAGATTAATAAAGCAAAGGTAAAAGATTACAGAAGAGTTGCTATTGATTATTTTCATGACGGTGTTTATTTCAGAGTGAAGCACAGAACAATCTTTACAGAAGATAAATTGGATGACATGGAAGATTTGATTGAAGAGGTAGATAATCCTATCGTTTTACATCTTGTTGAACAATATAAAAGAAAAACTCAAGACAGAAAACCTCCACCGGCATTAACTACAACTTGGATGCAAAGAGCCGCAAACTATCTTTATGGCTTTACGCCGGAATACACAATGAAAATAGCACAGGAGCTTTACGAGGGTATAAATATAGGCAATGAGAGGGTAGGGCTTATTACTTATATCAGAACAGATAGTAAAAATATTAGTGAAGAGGTAGTGCCTGAAATCAAAGATTATATAAGAGATGAATATGGTGAAGACTATGTAAATCCGCTTCCTTTAGAAAAGGAGAATGAAGATAAGGCGCATGAAGCAATAAGGCCTACATCTTTTAAGTTAAAACCTGAAAACCTCAAAAAATATTTAAGTGAGGATCAATTAAATCTTTATAAATTTATCTTTTTGCGAACTATAGCTGTTTTTATGAAATCTTCTACTTATGATAGAAGTGTGTTAACCGTATCGGTTGGTGATAAAAAATTCCATGCCTATGCTAATAAAATTCTTTTTGATGGCTGGGAGCTTGTAGGTAAATATTGGAAAACTCACACAGAGGATAAGAATGAACCGGAAGAAGAGGTTATAATTCCCTCATCTTTATATCCCGGAATGGAGCTTGATCCGATTGAGGTTAGTTCTTATGAGGTTGAAGGCAGAAAACCAAGACATTATGGAGTAGGGCGTTTTTTAACAACTCTTGAAAAATATAAGATAGCAAGACCTTCAACGATTGCCACAGTTCTTCCAAATCTTTTAAAAAAACAGTTAATAACTATTAAAAATAACAGTATCTATGTTGAAAAATTAGGAATTGATTTAATAGAGTTTTTAGATCAGTATGCTCCTTGGCTGGTAGATTTGGAAAAAGCAGCTGAGTTTGAGAAAGAGTTGGATATGGTTGAAAAAGGTGACTATTCCAAAGATGAGCTAATCAATAAATATGAAACACTAAAAAATGAGTTTTTAAAAGAGATAGAGTTTGAAAAGATTGATTATTCAAAAAAAGAGAAACTAAAATTTTTCAGCAAATGTCCCGCTTGCAAAAACGGTAAATTATTTGAAACAGATAAAACTTTTAGTTGTGTCAGCAGAGAGTGTGATTTTGTATTATTTAAAAAGAATGTAATGAGCTTATTTGAGCATTTGGGAATATCAGTAAAAGCGGATAAAGTTTATAAATATATCAAAGCTATGGTTGAGTCAAAAGGTAGTAAAATATATTTTGAGAATATAATTAGCAAAAAAACCGGAAGAGAATATAATGCATATATAGGCATCGTAAAAGAAAAAAGAGAAAACTATGATAAAACTTTTTGGAATTTAAAATTATCTTTCCCAAAAAATAAAAATTCTATCCCTGACGGTATAATATATGCAAATGATTTGCTCGAAAAAGATGAGCTACAAGCAAAAATAGAAGCACTTAAAGAGGAAAAAAGACTAATTGTGGAAAAAGCAAAAAAAGATGTTTTAACAAGAGCTTATAATAGAAAATGTTTTGATGACGATATAATTAAAATTTTTGCATACAGTAAAACCGATATATCATTAGCGTTTGTAGATGGAGATAAGTTTAAGAATGTTAATGATACATACGGACATGATGCAGGCGATCAAGTTTTAAAATTCTTAGTTAATAAAATGTATGACGGTATTAGACCTTTGCAAAAAAGAGTAAGAATATATCGTTATGGCGGCGAAGAGTTTATAATGGTTTTTGTTAAGGTCTCAAAAGATGAAGTTATAGAATGCATAGAAAATATAAGAGAAGATATAGAACATAGTGAAATTAACCATAATAATCAAATTATTAAAATAACTATAAGTGTAGGTCTTTCTTTTGGAAAAGATGATGATAGTGTTGAAACTTTGTTAAAGAGGGCAGATACAGGTGTATACAAGGCAAAGGAAAATGGTAGAAACAGGATAGAAATTATTAATTAAGCTATTTTTTGCCGTATTGTTGCATTTTTTCTCAAAATTGATATAATTTTAAAAAAATAAATTCAAAAGGAGAGCGTTAGATGAAAAAGATTATCTATTTAGCAGGTTTAGGGTTAGCAGTATCTTTGTTTACCGGTTGTGCAACAACTCAATTACAAACTCAGGCAAAAATGACAAGGTCAATATTTTTAAACCCTGTTAGAAAAGAACAAAGAACTGTATTTGTAGCAGTTAGAAATACTTCTGGTCAAAATGTACATCTTAAAAATAAGATAATATCCCAATTAAGAAATAAAGGATATAGAGTAATTGATGATCCTGATGCAGCTAAATATATTTTAATGGTTAATGTTTTATTTGCTAATAATGCAAAAGAAGCTAATGCGGCTAATGCAGCAGGAACAGCAGGAACTGTTGGAGCAGTAGCAGGTTCTATGTCAAGTGGTAGAGATGGAATAATTGGTGGTCTTGCAGCCGCAGCAATAGGTGGTATTCTTGGAAAAGCAACAGAAGACGATATATTCAGAATGGTTGTTGATATAGATATAAAAGAAAAAACAAATCAAAATGTATCAGTATCTGACGGAAGTTCTATAGGTCAAGCAACTATAACAAATCAAAGAAGAGCTGGATTTGCAAATCAATTTGCAGGACCAATTGGAAGTAAAGATGGAGCAGGTAAATTAAATGGAAATATGACTGAAGAAAAAAATCAAAATTATGAAACACATTATATAGAAAAAAGAACAAGAATTTTTGCTGAGGCAACAAAAATGGATTTATCATTGTCTAAAGCAATGCCTATTCTTGAAGATAAAATCAGCAAATCAATTGCTGGAATATTTTAAAAAAAGGAAACATACATGAAAATAAAAAAAATAATATCAATTGGATTAATTTTAGTAGCTACAGCATTTTTTTCTGGATGTACTGAAAGTGCGGTTTATATTGGTCATACACCACCACTAAGATTTGACAAAAATAATCAAATAATGAAAGTAACAGTTCTCTTGCAAACAAGCCAAAAAATTGCAATAGGTGCACCTTTCAATATCGAAAACGCTTTATTTTATTTAGCAAAATTTGCAGAAAAGAATGGATATAATTATGTATTTATAACATATCCTAAATCTATTGGAAAATATATGCCAAACAATATAAAAGACTTAGATAAATGTATAAATTCCACATCAATCTTTGGAAAATGTCCAGGTGCAAAAGGTGTTTATTATATTGGATATTCTAGTACAAACTATCTACTTGGAGCAACTCTTTATAAAATTCAACCAGTAGAAGTTCCAACTGTTTCAGTAAAAGAAATTTTGAAAAAATATAAAAACTATAATTTAAAAAAAGATGATTACAAAGTAGTAATAGAAAAACATTAACTGCCAATTTGTAAAATATAATAGTTTATATACTCTCTTATGAAAAAAAGAGAGTATATAAAATTAATTTGGTGAAATAACAGAGCCAACCATTGCAGCAGCAGCTGCTTGTCCTAAAGTATTGTTATCAAGTTTTTTATTTATTTGTCTTTGCAAAACTGCAATAAATTCTGTAAAATCCATACATTTATCTTTATGTTGATTTTCATGTGGCCCACATTGCCTAAAAGATAATTTGTTTAAATCATCATAAGAAATATCATTACAAGAATCCCAGTTTTTAGCAAGTTGTAATTTTGCTTGTTCAACAAATATTCTTGTTAATATTTGATCATAACAACAATAGTGACTTTTATGCCTTAAGCAACCAAATAAAAATACTTTCCAACTGCAATCTGTTTTTATATAATGGCACATCTGTCTATTTAAAAATTGATTTGTTTTTGCTTGTAAACCACTTTGATCTACTTTTCTAGCACACTTTATGCTAGTGCAAGCATTACATTTACTAAATGAGAGTATCGTTTGTATTGCCACTTGAACTAAAAACATAGTTACAGGACTTATTGCAGGAATTTTTAGTTTACCTAAACTAGATGCCATTTTTGCTGCACCATTTGCAGCTTGCAAATAGCCTGCAACACTTCCTGATGCAAGTCCTGTTGCTACATCCAAACCTCCGCCTGCCACGCTAAGACTACCATCACATTGCATAGATTTTGTATTAATTGCATCAGCCTTTGAATTAAATTTTACATATTCACCGCCAATACCATCAATACCTTCTGTCGTAAACTTAATACCATTAAATTTGGCTATATTGTTAAATAGTGGCTTCTCATTGTTTCTAATATATAATGTTGGTTTTTTTTGATCTAATATAGAACCATCATTAGGTTTTTTGCCTTTAAATGAATAGGATAAAAGATTTGAAGGAGATAATCCTGCAGCAGCCATACAAGAAGCAAAATTGGCATTTCCAAGAAGTCCCCCACTAAGATATCCTAATACTTTGCTCGTTGTTTCTTTTCCGGCCGTACTAATAGCAGTATAGGTATTCTTTACTCCAGATCCAAGTACACCTGCCGCTGCCATTGTTGTAGCAGCACCCAATAAAAACATAGGATCTTTTAACCAACTAAAATCAGTAAACCATCCATATTCACATTCACCTTTCCATCCACTCCAAATATTTTTTATTTGATCAAAAGCTCCTACTTTTGCTATTGCTTGACCAAAAGCTTGTTGATAATCTTTTGTTTCATAAACATCCTTTGGAAATGTTATAAAACCACTACAATTTTCCTCTCTTTTGTATTTATCGCATCCGACTTGAACAGTTTTAGATGTAGCACAGCTCCATACCTCTTTTTTTTCTATACATATTCTCTTAGTTTCTGTAGTATTGTATTTAAATAAACTACATCCATCTTCTAACAAAACACAATGTGCATAAAGTTGAGTGTAAAAAACAGAAACTATTACTAAAGAATTAATTACTTTGATTAATACATTGTTCATATTTATCCTTATAGCATTCGTAGGCTAATTTTCTATATAAATCTAATTTTGATATATATATCTGATTCATTTGTGCCAATGGGTAAACTAATTTAATATTGATTACTTTGTTATCTGTATAATTGGTAATAATAATATGATCAATTGCGTGTTCTTGTACAAAATCTTTTCTAGGCTCTGGAACATTTATGCAATTACTACCTGTACAAAATTGCTTATTATTTATAGGTGTTGATAATAATAAATTTTTATTAGATATAGAATCTTTAAGGGCATGATTACCATGAACGCCACAACCAACTTCAGCCATATCGTCCAAACAAGCACCTAAAATTGTGCTATTATTTTCATAAGTATTGCTATTGAAGCCATAAGTATTTGGATTGATATTGCCAAAAAGAGAACTATCAAGCAGTTTAGTATTATAATATCCATTTTGATCTTTGTTTACAACTGTACTCCCTAATCTTAACTGCAATCTTCCATTTGTAGTTTGTGCAATTTTTTGAAAATCCTTATCACTCAAGTAAACAACTGCGACAGTATCTCCAGAAAGAGATACAAATTCTAATTTATATCTTCCGGCATAAGGAAATAGCAAAGATACACTAAATAAAGTGTCTTCCCAAATATTATAGCACCCTGCACCATAACATCCCTTTATTGTGTGGGGATAATATTCATAATCTCCATCTTTTGGATAAGCTTGATCTGCTACTGTATATCCTCCAATTTGAACAGCTGATGAAGCAAAATTAGTTCTTCCGCAAGTAAAAGGTCTACATCCTCCATTATCATTTTCAGTTGCTCTTTGCATTGATATTACATCTCCTGGACTAACCTCATAGCTTCCATCAAATTTAAAATGTCCATTGTTGTCTATGCATTTTAATGTAGTCCCCATGTATGATTTGTAAACAATTCCACCACCAGATTTTATTTGAGTTTGTGTCATTTCTATTAAATTATTTCTATTTTTATTATAAATAGGATTTATTTTTACAGACTGAACACCTCTAACTGTATCAATATAAAAAAGCAATGGTTTATTTTCTTCAACTGTTACTTCTGAAGTAGCAACTAAATTTATCTTTGTTTCTGTTTCAGAAGAACTATTTTTGACAACATCTATATTTATTGTTTTTGCAGATATTAAATCACCACTTGTATCATATTTCATATAATGAACTTCTTTGTAGCCGGTTGTTTTATAGCCAGAAAAATTATAGCTATATCTAATACTTGCACCTTTTTCGTCATGTTGTTGATTGCAATATATTTTTTGAAATGTATCCATTCCTGTATTTTTTATTACAAATATATCATCATCCAACATGCCACCTGCTTGCATGTGAACTTGTGCTTTAGATGTTTCTTCATCTGGATTGGAAACTCTAATACAATTTGGATCTTTTTCAAAAGGATTATCGTATAAATATCCTGTTTCCACAGCAATATAGCATTTACCGTCTTGTGAAAAAACAGGATTGCCCTCGGGCGTATAAACAAGTTTATATAATTTATTATTAGAATGATATAAATCATATACATCTTTGCATGGCTCTTTTAGTCTTTTTAAGTTCTTACAAGTTACAATTTTTGTGTTATTTAAATCGGCATATACAGGTTTGATACACTGCAATTCATTAGTGCATACATCAGTTGTACATTGTATTTGTTTTGCTATTCCGTCCGCAGTTTCTGAAGGACTGCAAGTGTCAGTAAAAATATATTTTCCGTCTACTATTTTATAATTTGATGTGTTGCAATATTTCCAAATAGCATCATATTGAGGAGTTTTTGGATTATCTGGTTTACACATAGCAGGAAACATAAGAATATTTTTTTGTTTTAAACATTTTTTTTGACTTATATCAGTAGTATCAGGACATTTATAAACCAATGTTCCTAATTTCATAAATCTATCAACATATGATAAACTTGAACCGTTAATATTTTGATATGCCATTCTATTTGGTGGTATATCCTTTAATTTTGGATATTGTATATTTATTTTCGCTCCATATAAAAATTTTTGAAAAGTACAATCATTTCTTATATGAGCAGAACAGTTATTTACTAAACATTTTGCTTGGGTTGGATTTGTTTCACAATCAGGACCTTTGTTTTTATCATAATAAGCAGTACAAGTAACCAATCCCCCTTTTTTTATAACAGGAGCACTCCATTTTTGACATATATGTACCATCTTAGGCGGATGAGTTTCTTTTGCCACACGATCAAGTACATCATTTGTAATCGGTTTTGAATTACTACATTGATAAACTCTATCTATTTCCCACCATGGAAAACAAGCTCTGGTTTCTTTTCCATGAAATTTAATTATTTTACATTGACTTGCATTGACATCCATTAACGAATCAACTCCATATCCTACAAAAAGATGTTTTTTATCATGATAAGAGCTCATATTTTTATTTGTTAATATTGGCAAATCTATTTGTTTTGGAAGAGCTTTATAATATTTAAAATATCCAAGATTTGTAGGAAAATCTGTTCCACTTGGATTAAGTGTTGTATTATTTATATCTCTTGTAATAAAATTTACGCTATATAAATTACTAAAAAATAAAAAAAATAAAAAAATTATTCGTATTTGTAACATTTATTGTTCTCCTGTACTGAATCTGATGGGCATTTTTCCATATAACAATTATTATTATAAATAAAAACTCCTTTGTTATTAGGACAAGCTTTTAAATAACAATGAACATTACCGTTTATAATTTTTGTAACTGCATTTGAAGGACATTTAATTTTGCCACATTGTGTATATGGTTCAAATCCATCACAAATTTTGCCATAACACCAATCTGGGTGCTGAGAGTCTTGGTTTGGTTGATTTTGACAAGTTGCTACTTTACATTTTTGATTATGACAGTTTACAGGAGAACACCACATATCTTCAAGAAAACTATTAGGATTTTTTGGATTTGGAACAGGTGTATTGCTCATTTTTCTACACTTATATTGTGGTCCTAAAGGACATGTAAAATTACCAAGATAGCAACCATTTGTAGCCGGATTAAATATTCCTGTCTTACAAATTGGCACCATCATACATTTATCTGCTATACCGTTTTTTGGAATACTGCCGTCAATATTAAAATATTTATTAAATTCCCAAACATAACCAAAACTTATAGGATCTGGACAAACATGACCTAATATACCTCTATTTAATTTACTATTCCAACCTGTTGAGCATCCATTATATAATTTTGAAAAGATTATATTCTTTTTAATTATTGTAGAATTACTATCTTTATGAGCAGACAATTTTTTATCATATGAGGTATCAATTTTAAAATTATCAGCATCTTTGCAAATATTGGTAAGTTTTTTAATATCTTCTATATAGCATTCGTCTTGTGATTGATCTTTGAGATCAGGTTGATAAAGAGTATAACCTAAATCTGTTCTGCAGCCTGTTTCATGTGCATAATAATAACATATATTATTATTGCTATCATAAGAATTGGTTCCACAAGAAATATTCTTAACTATACATTTTTCATCTTTTGCATCATATTCGTATAAATTACACCACTTTTGGCTTGCATTACAAGATTCAACTAAACCAGTCTTTGGATTTAAGCCTATTCCTCCTGGACACAAAACTTTTGCTGCACTTATACACTTATGATTTTTTTTACTCCAATATACATTTTTACCATTTCCCTGAGAAGGACAAGAAGGAATTTTTAAACAAGCCTGTTTTCCGTTTATTAATGTTGGTCTATATCCTAAAGATGTATCACAATGATAATTCTTACCTACATTGTATCTGCAAGAATCCCAATCTTTAACATAAGATGCATCTGAATTTTTTGAACATATTATATTTGCATAATATTTATGAGTATTTGGGTCTAAAGTCCATTTGTTTGATGGTGGAGGCATGTAAGATACAGATGTGTAGCATTTGTCTTTTGTGGTGTTTACATTGCCGAAGGTTGTGCCATTACATGAAGGATTTTGAGTACAAGTTCCTGAGCTTGTTTGGTATCCTGAAGGACAAGCTGAAACTGTAGTTTCACCAAATACTTTTACCGTTACACGGGGATACTGGAGACCATCCCCAGCTGTATACCCTGCTCGATAGGAAAGTGTTCTGTTTTGTTGAGAAGAATAGATAGTATGACTCCAATATTGATTGCTTGTACCTGTATTAGTTGCTGTTACTTGGACTTGAATTTTATTAATTCCTGCCGGAATAGAAACTTCATTTAGGTAATTGAATGTGTTCCAACCACTCCAATACCAATGTACTAATTTCTTTGGTGCACCATATTCTCTACTATTGAAACCTCTCCATGTATGAAATGTTCCACTAGCAGAATAAAGGTACCCATTACGCCAGTAAAAGCCATAAAAAACATTATTACTTGAAGGCCAATTATTTGTACTTTGTATCCAAAAAAGCTTATGCTTAGAAGAGCTCCAATAAAAATTTATCCAAATCTGATCATCTAATCCCATCGTACTCGTCCATGTTCGACCTGGAAATATTTGTTGTTTAGTTGTAGTTGTCTTTGAACGGGTACATTTATTTAAATATGAATTGTATGTCGCACCAGCAGGACAATTATCAGCTGAATTAACTTGTTTTTCACACTGTTGTGTATTTCCATCAACTGCACCGGGGCTATATCCAGATGGACATTCAATAACTTTATCTGCTATACATTTATCTATATTTCCACCTTTAATTATTATATTATTATGAGAAAAGGAAGGACAGTTATCAGATGGATTTAACTTTTTTGGATATTTTGATTTAAGAGTTGTAGAATTATTCATTTTTACACAATAACCTATATTATTTGATGATATAAAAGGATAATATCCATTTGATTCGTCGCAATTCATGGCGCCTAAATCAGCATAATATAAACATTTATCTTCTGTAGTTATAAGATTTAATTTTCTTGAATTAGAAGGATTTCCACAACCGTCTTTAACACTTAAGGTATCTTGCATTATACATAATCCGTTATTTGTAGAAGAAGCTGGTTTTTTTTCGCACTGTTTGGTTGTTTTATTATAATTCGCAAATTGAGTATCAAGACATTCAATATTTTTTATACAATAATCAACATTATTGATATTTTTGAAACTATATCCTGCTAAATAATCACATCTTTCTCTGTTTGGCAACAAATTTCCTATACAATAATCTTGAAAACCATTATGATTAATATAAGCATTTCCATATCTGCAAAAACTTAAACTTCCATCACTGCATTTATCTACTTGATTGGTTGTTTGAATGGTTGATCCAGCATTGCATTGTGCTCTGGCTATACATTTTTCAACTCCATTTATTTTTGTAACTTTATATCCAAAAGGACATTTTCCAATTGCTGTTTGATATTTACAAATACTATTTGTGAAATCTATTTCAACAGGAGTTTTTGCAGTATCTTTCATTATTAATTTTGTGCAAGCATTTTCTACTGTAATTTTATCTTTATTTTTTATACATAATGTTTTATCTTTATTTAGGTAATATCCCTTATTGTTGTCACAATAATATTTTTCAGTATTTTTTGAAAGATTATGAGAATAACTATAATTTTTATTGCCACCAATACAATTATATGTTGGAGTTAGCTCACATCTATTTTTTGTTTTGTTAAAAGTTCCTATACCACAATTTATATCTTTTACACAAATGGTATTATTATTTTTATCTTTTTCTTGATGATAACCTACTGCAAAATTTGTTATATATACAGGTTTTCCAAATCTTGGAGAATATTTTTCCGCAATAGTTCCACCAACTGTATTTTCTTTTATTCCTATTAATGCATAAGCACTTCTGTATTCAAGATTTCTTATAATGCTTTCAGTGGCTCCTACCTTTCTTAAAGCAGTTATTAGCTTTTCATTATTATATACATTATTTCTTGGTTCATCCCATGTAACTATAACTACATATTTACCTTTTTTTATACTATTAAGATAATCTGCAAAATTATTAGCTTCTTTTAGGCTACCATGTGTATCAAAACATTTTACATCTTCCTTTGCCCAATTTCTTGATAATACTGCAACACACCATCCACGAGTTAAGGTTAACGAATCATCCCCCACTTTTATATACCTATCTCGAACTTGAAATTCAAGACCACTTGCAGCTGCATACACAGGGACATTGCAAGCATAACTGTTAGGAATTTCACATCTTTTTGTGTTAGGGTTATACTTACCACCGCCAGGACAAACTGGTGCTTTAACACAAGTATCAATATCTTTTTCATACTTCCAACCATCAGGACATATTTTTTTAATAGTATTAGCTTCACACATATGAGTAAAAGGATTTAATTTTCCACTGCCACAGTCTGGAGTTTCATAAGTTGCAGTACAAGAAACCTTATCATAAGGGCATATATCATTGTTTATACCCTCGCAATTATAATTAGTTACTTTTCTTGCAAGTTTTAATGAAATAAAATTAATTTCTTTTAAAATTTTATTTATTTCAACTGTTTCTTTTGGAATTTCTACTTTTGTATTTCCGCCGCTATTAGAAATATCAATATAGGTTCCGTTAGTATTTATATTTTCAAGTCCAAATAAAAGAACTGCTGAAAAAAATACAAGAATAAAAATTCTTTTCATTTTAATCTCCTAAAAATACGAATATAAATCCAGGCTTTCCTACAAATTCAGGTCTTACTTTTATAGTCGTATAAACCGAAACTTTTTTAGCTTTTCCGCCAACATATATTTTAATCCCATCATTTTTAATTAAAGAATCATCATTTGTCGTTCTGCTATAAATTCCTTCATTACCACTTTCGTAAAAAGGAATTGCATTGTTTAATAAATCTTCAAATGTTACTTTTTTATTTGCTTCTGCATAATATACATAAGCTTTTAACTTAACTATTGCTTGTCCTCCAGCTCCCCTATTTCCTGTATAATATTTTT
This sequence comes from Candidatus Altimarinota bacterium, assembly GCA_027019405.1. Lineage (GTDB taxonomy): Bacteria > Patescibacteriota > Gracilibacteria > BD1-5 > UBA6164 > JALUWO01. The sequence goes on from JALUWO010000497.1 coordinate 13,544, forward strand.
TTAGACTACTATCTATTCTTCTATATATACCAGGCAAACTATGTGCTGCATCATCTGTAGGAGCTAAAAAATCATCAAAGTTATCAATAAATTTTATTTCATACATAATACTACTACTATCAAATTTACCTTCCCAAAGATATTTGCTTGATGCATCTGAATTTTTATCAAAAGGTATCCATTCGCCTGTTCCATCACTATTTAGATGAAAAGTTTGCCAATATGTTCTAGCAGTTCCAAGAGGAACAAGTTCTGGCTCGGTTAGATTTTTATCTGCTATTACTTTATTATATCCAGGAATATAATTTACAATAGCTATTGTTGCATATTTAGTAACTCTTTCAAAAGGTATTGCCTTTGTGGGAGATGCCAAAATATAATATATTTTATCTCTTATATATTTATTTATTGCGAGGTCTAAATAATCTACAACAGCTTCCAATAACCCATATACTTTATATGTATTATTGTCTCCAATTTGAAATCTTTTTGGTTTTATTATTACATCAAGTCCCATTGGTTCATTTCCATATAAATTTACTTCATTACTTCCTTTTAAAACAGTTTTATAAGCATATGATGCATTGGTATCAGAAGAAAAAGGATTTTCTACAACATCATATGTTCTATATTTCTGCATATTTGCGTAAGCATTATCCTTTGTTTCTTGTTCTACTGTTTTTGTAAGATTATTGTCAGAAGCATATATTTTTGGACGAATAGTATTTGGAACTAATCCATAATTACTTACCGTTTTAACTAAATTTCCATTACCATAATAGTCAACATATTCGGTTTTTAATTTACAATTACTATATTTAGATATTTTATCAGAACAATTATTTACAATGGATGTATTGTCCATAAAAATTGTTTTAGGTAAATATAATTTACATATTCCTTGTAATACACAATTATTATTGCATTCTGCTTCTGATGTAAAATATCCCTCTGGTGTATCACCCATAACAGAAGCATATGGACAGGTGTAATATGGGGATTCGTTTTCTGTTATTATTTTTAGATTTGTAAGTTTAATACTTTTATTTGTATCACTATTTATTTGTATCATCATTTTTTTTACATTTTTAACACTTAAATTTAATGATATATTTCCATCTTCATCAAGAGCCATAGGTAAATTGTTATAAATTGTAAGATTTGTATCACTTTTTTTAAACCATAAAGTTAAAAATGTATCATTTGTATCATTTATATCAAACGATACATTTTCAATATTTGTATTTAATTCAATTGGTAAAGTTTGGTTTGTATCAAATATTATTTCTTTTTTTAAATCTTTTTGGTAGGTACCATGCCTCACTTCAGCACAAGTTTTTTTTGTGTAACAATCTGACATACAATCGTAATGTAATTCCTTGAGTCCTTTATCGTTACTACTGTAAAAGCCTCCACTTCCACCTGTTGGAAGATAGCATTTGTATCCAAGACTTGCTGTTATGTCTCTTCTTATTGAACATTTTTGTTCAATATTTTTAAGTTTCCCATAATTTCCCATATGGCTTATACTATTTGTAAATATTTTTGATCTTAAATTATTAAGTAAATTTTGACTTGCTAATATTGCTTTGCTTGAACTATCTTTTAAACTATTTGTAGTTAAATTATTAATATTTGAACTTTTTGCTTGTTGATAATTTTTATTATTATTATAATATGCTTCCATATTTCCTACACTGCCAGCATTAAATTTCATTTTTGCTTGTTGGGTAAAATATTTTTTCCATTGTGCAGGATTTTCAATTTCTTGTTGTGTGGTTTTATTTACTTTAACATTTTTTATATTTACATTTTTTGCTTCATTATAATGTTTCTCATATATAACACTTTCTTGTGCTTTCTTTGCGTTAGCTTTACTCGCATTCATATCAAGCATAGTAGGTACTTTTGCATAAATTGTAAAAAATATTATTGTTAATAAAAATAAAAATTTCATTTTTGGCCTTCTTTAAATTTATAATAATAAATTTTTAGATTATTGTTTGCATCTCCTATAAGTTCAAGAAAATATTCTAAAGAAAAATCTCCATATGCCATATACTTATAATCGCATTGTTTGTATCTAAAAATTTTTGGGCATTTTGCATAAACAAAAACTGGTACCTCAGAAACATTTAATTTTTCAAATATTAACGGATGTATTTTTATTTGTTCGTCTCTTTTTAAAAAATCTGCATATTTATGTAGTTTCATTCCAAAATTTTTTAAATCTAATCCCCTTAATACTCCTGCATACTGAATATGAGGGAAAATTTTTTTTAATTTTCTAAGCTGTATAAAAACATTTCTAACAGTGCTTTTTGGAACACTCATTGAAAATAAATATAGTATCATTGGATATTTTTTTGGGAATAAAGCTTTTTCTAATTGTTTTTTAAAATCTTGAATTTGTTTTTTAGTGAAATGATTATTATTTTTAGCAAGATATACAACAAATTTTGCAAACTCTTTTTCAAATTTTTTTTGTTTATTTTCTTTTTTAAAATTCTTGATAAAATCTTTTGCATATTTAGGTACAATTGTTAAATTTTTATATTTTTTGGCATATTTTTGTAAAAAACTCTTTTTTGGTAATAACTTTTGAAAATAACTTTTTGTAAAAACTCTTTTTTTTAAATTTTGTAAAAACTCTTTTTTAATGTTATTTACTATTGTATTTCCTGATATATTATTATCATTTTTTAAAGTTGCATTTGCATTAATTGACAAAACAATCATAGAAATAATAAATAAAGTTTTAATTACCGTTTTTGGAATAAACATAAATACCTGCACAGCAATCCCTCCTTCTCCAAACTGTCATAACTACATCATCTTGCGTAGAAGCTCTATTTTTAAATAATGCCCATTTAAGAGCAATTGTTCCAATTTCTTGTGCATCCCAGTGTGTAGGATAGGAAAGATTTAACATATACTGACTTTTAATAATTCGTGGATAAATTTTAGGTTTACACATACTATTTCCTGCCATCATTGATATACCACCGAGCGAAGTATTTGGCAAACTTGTTGCATCGGAAGTTTTCATTAATTCTCCACCTGCTTGTAAATTATTAATAATTTTTGCACTAAGGAGCATAGATTCACTGATTGGATCATTTCCATAGGTAAATCCTGTACTCATTCCAATATTTCCGACACAACCTGCATTATAATAAAGATAATTAATAGGGTGACCGGCTGTTGACGCTACACAATCAGGCAAAGCCGCTAATGCTGCGATAGGATTTCCATAAAGTAACATATCTGGCATTTCAAAAGCAGCAAAAAGATCATTTTGCCAACCGACTTGGACTTCTCCTATATATCCAAAATCCATACTTGAAGGAAATCTAGTTTGGCACAATGAATCGCTAAGATATCCAATAACTGCGAAAACAGGATATTTAATATAGTGTACGGCTGTTCTTTTTACTCCGCTACCATTTCCTCTTGACATTCCTTGTCCTCTTACATTGCTTCCAAGTTTTATACCAATACATGGAAAATTCCAGGGAGTATTTGTAATTTCTATAAAACCAATAGGTTCTATTAAATGTATTTTTCCTGGTATTCCGATTCTCGGAAGTCCTGTTTTTGCATTTTTACAAGTACAAAATCCTTCAAATTTTAGTTCATCAAAAAACACACCCCAATCTACTGTAGAAAAGGGATCAAGGCAAGGCCTAGCTGGTCCAGCATACAAATACACAAAGAAAAAAAGTGATATTAATATTTTTTTAAACATTTATTCTTTCCTTATAAGTTTTTTTGGATTATATTCGTTAATAATAAAATTATATTTCTTTTGAGTATAAACACTTGGCACACATTTCAAACCAAAATTATTTATTAATCTTTTATTCGCCTTATATGCAGTTATATTTTTTTTAAAAAGTCTTTGCATATTTCCTTTTACTACGATAATTGTTGCTTCGCTTTGTAGCATTTTTGCCAATGATGCTTGAACAGGATCGTTAGCATTTATAAAAACAATATATTTTGAAAAAACCAAACCCTTTCTTAGTGGATTTACATATGTTCCTGCTCTTATAATTACCTGTTTTTCTTTATTTAGAACATTTATAGGTATTCTTACCATTGGAATTAGTATTCTTCTATTATTTTTATTACAATTATTTATATCAAAATCTGGTTTTAAATATCTATTTATACTATGATAAAAAGCTTTTACAACTTTGCTTTTATTAAAATCTTTAGCTTTTGCCATTATTTCTTTATACATATCTGGTTCTATTATTTCATATGTTTGACCATATTTACCCAAATTTACTACAGCAAAAAGTCCTGACAATATAGAACATAATAAAATAAATATTTTAAATAATTTCAATTTTTTCCCAACCTTTTTTTAAGTAAAAAAATCTTTTCCATTATTTCAGAAAACTTCCAATTATTTAATCTTTGACAAATTTTTCTTCCACTTTCATATATTTTTAATGCTTTTTTAACATTAACTTTTGTGTATAAACCTTTTTCATATATTTTTCCATAAGCCAAGTAGCCTTCACAAAGTCCATATTTATACATTGTTTTCGCAAATATAGAAATATAATGTTTTTCTTTTTTGCTTACAAAATATGGATTGAGTAAAATTATTCTATATCCTTTTATTGCAGATATTGGATTTTTATATTTTTCAACACTTTTTTTAAATAAATCAAGCACTTTGTCATAATTAATTTTATATACTATAGATGTTTCTTGTTCTTCAGGATCAGTTTCTTTAGTCATTAACATTTTTTTCTTATCAGTTAAAAATTTAATAGCTTTTTTATAATAAATATCTTTTCTTAAGATTTGTTGAACAGACGGTAATGATTCAATATAATCATTCTCACTTATTTTTACAACTTGAGCATTATTAAATGAAGCAGCATTTAAAATGCCGCCCAAAAAAAATATTACAAATAAAAAAAATATTCTTTTTATCATTTTATTTCCATCCTTTTTCCATTTTTATCCCAAGTGGTCGGTATACTATTAATACCCATTTTCTCTGATATATAACCAGCAGAAACAATATATTTGAATATATTTGATTTTGAATTTTGTAAAATTTTCTTTGATATTTCAATATCTTTTTTTGATAATTTTTCTCCTTTCATGATATTTTCAAATTCTTTAGCTCTTTTAGCCGGATTTTTAATGCTTAAAATATAAGCAGTTTTTATTTTTGAGTCTATGTTGTTGCTTGGATACAAAAAGAAATGAATTTTATATTTTTCTTTTAATTTATCTATTTTTCCTGTTTTAAACATGTTTATACAACTACTAGATTCAGGATCAAAAAAGGCATATAAATCTTTTGCACCTTTGCCTAATGTAATTTCAACATTTTGTCCTTCAAGATATCTTACTCCAAACATATCTATAGGAAGCTTTATATTATATTTTTTAGCAAGAGTTGTCCAATTTATATTTTTACCATTTTTATTGAAAACTGTAGGAGTACCATTAACTCCAAGTGCCGAAGCAAGATTTTTTTGAGATTGCAAGATTTGATCTACTTTCTCAAGTTCATTAGCACTATATTTTTTTGTTTTAAATGCCATATTATTTTCTTCTTGAATTTTCCATAATGCACTTGCTCTTTTGTTTTTAGGTAAAGATAAAATATATCTACTCATATTCTTCGCATATCTGTGAAAGCTAAGAGGAAAAAGAAAAAAATGAAATGTTGCATATTTTTTTAAACGAGGAACTATTTTTTCAAATTTTTTGCAAAATGGACATTCAGGATCGGTAAAAACATAGTATTGATCCTTTCCGCTACCTTCTGTAAAAACAGCTTGATTGTTATATTGAGTCATATTTGTTTTAAAAGCTATAACTTTTTTTGTTTTTATATTGAAACCTTGCCCTACAATAAAATATTTTTTATCTTTTGTAACAAATAAATCTAATTTTCTACCATGATAAATTCCTAATAAATGATATATAGAACCTAAATCCTCTGCTTTTTTAATTTGTATTTCATTGTTAAATAAATTTAAACTACTAAACTCGCTAACATTTATATTGTGTGCGAACATCATTATTGTAGATATAGCAACTCCTGCTATTATTTTTTTTATGTTCATTTTTTCTCCTTTTTATTTTTTATTTTTTTTAAAACATATTTACTAATCCATTCATTTTTTCCAATTTTGCAAAAATTATCTACATATTTAGTAACTTTTACTATGTCTGCTCTTTGATAATATTTTGCAATTTTTGCTCCAAAATTAGGACTTGTTCTTGATTTTGCACCAAATGTTTTTATTACATATTTTCCAGGCTTTATTATGCCCATCATTTTTTCTAATTCTTTTATTTTTTGTTGTGTCTTTTTTTGCTGCAAAATTAATTTTGCAATAGCTTCTTTATTTATTGTTTGCCAAGAAACTTTTGATACATTAATCATTGTTTTCATATCTTGTCCATAAGTAAAAGATAATAATATTAATATAGCAAAAATACTTTTTTTCATTTTTTATCTTTTTTAACAAAATTCAATATCACTTTGTCATAAGAAGTTTTTTTTGACTTTATGACTTTTCCTTTAATTAAATTTTGTTTTTTAGAAATTTTATTTTTATTAGTTTCGGTCTCTATTTTATTTACTCTTTTTTTGAGCTTTCTCTGATTTATTATAAGAAGTGCTACCGCCTTTTTAACTTTTACATCACTTTTTAAAATATAATTATTTTTTTCTACTTTATAAATTGTTTTAGTAGGCTGAATATTATTTTGTCCAGCACAACCTGTAAAAACAAAAACTCCTATACCCGTCAAAAGACTTATTTTAACAATATGCTTATTCATTGTTTACCCTTTCTGTTTTTTTATCAATATTTTTTGATAACAAGATTAAATATTTTTTTTGATATAAATAGTTAAATGAATGATATTTTGCTATTGTTTTCCAGTTATAACCATATTTTTTTATTAATTTATTTAAAATATTACAAGCTTGCATATAGCTTTCTTTTAAACTAAAATACGAATTTATTTTTTTTATTTTATGATACATATAATTAATTTGATATGCGCCTAAATCCAAATTAAATACTTTATTTTTTACCAATCTTCTTAAAATATTTATACAATTTTTTTGATTTAAGCAATCAATTGTTCTATTGTTTAGTTTTATAAATTTGAATTTTTTAGAAATTTTATTCATGTTATTTTTTTTGTTAAAAGAAATTAAATAAGGATAACCAACATTTCTTTTTAAAGATTTTTCAGTATTTGCTATCCAATACATTACCTTATAACTTATAGGACATTTGTAAAGATATATGTTTTTGTTATTTGCCATAGCTATATCTTTGCATACAAGCACTATTAAAAGGAGTTGTGGTATCCTTAATAACACTCGTTTTATTAACAAGATTTCCATTTTTATCCCTTGTTTGCAAATATGGATCATTTATACACATAGCTAAAAGTTTTTTATCTGCTTTTGGATTATTGCAGGCACTGTTTATAAATTTATTTGCAAGATTAATTTGTTTATTTATATAGTATAAATGTGCAAGTTGAAAATCAAGTATAGGATTATTAGAATGATAAGAAATCGGTGCTATATTTTTAATTGCTATTTTTACAAGTCTTTTGTTATTATATAAAGAAGTATTGAGAATAATTTCAGCATATCTTATAGCTAAAAGCTCTCTAATTGGTTCTGTTGTATATTTCATAAAAAGTGCATTTTTAATATCTTTTATTGCTTCTTCTTTATTCTCTATAATTGATAAATAAAAAGCTGCCAATCCATATCCTTTATTAAAAGCCAACCTAAAATATTTTTTTGAAAGTTTTAAATTTGCTTTTTCAGTGCCATCTTTTAAATGTATGTTTTGCATATATAAGGCACCTAATGCTATTGCTAAATTATAGTTTCCTAAAGATATACCTTCTTTCATAGAACTAATAAAATCTTTATAATCTTTTACTGTTTTTATGCTTTTTTGTTTAACACTATTCACTTGTTCAGCATTAGACAAAGAGTCATTATTTATAATAGAATTTGCTAGACTAAATGATACAAGTATAGATACAAAAATAATTTGTAAAATTCTTTTATTTTTTACCATTTGTTTTTCCTTTCAATACAGAATTAATATTAATTCCTAGAATATGTTTGTAATAATTTTCTCTATAATCAACACCATTATTCCAATTTTTATAATCAATCATTTTAGTGTGATCTATTTCTTTGTTATATTCTAAATAATTAAACATTTGCTCTTCAAAATAACCAACTTCTACTTTACCATTACAAATTGTTTGTGCTTTTTTCTTTTTCATATCTATTGCAACAATTGAAGGAGTTGTAAAGATTTGATATTTATCAAAAGCATTAGAATTTATAACTTTTTTTGTATGTGTAAGTAAAGAAAGAGATTTTTTACTATAAATAGCATTGGCGGTTTCTTCAAAAAGATTTTTTGAATTTTTATCTTTAAAAACAATTGTAAAACTTAAATCTTTGTATTTATTTATTAATGCTTTTATATTTAATACACTGGTTATATCTAAATCTTTATTCAAACCCAAAAAGATAAGATATTTAAAATTATCTTTAGTTGATGCAATTATTCTTTTCATTTTTAAATCTTTTATATTAAAACCTTGTAAAGATGTATATCCTAGTCTATGGGATGCAAGTGGATACGCTTTTTCTCCAAATTGGGATACTGCTAAAGGAAAAGAATCTGCTCTCCTGTAAATTTCTATGAAATATTTAGCTTGCCATCTTAAATAATTTACAGTATTTGCCATAGTCGGATTTTTTAGCCATGATAATAAAGCAGGTACTCTTTGTGCTGCTGCTGTAATAGGCATTTGAAAACATTCAGCGGAAGAGTTAGCTATACATTTTTTTCCATTAACTGTTATAACTTTTGGTTGAGGATCTAATCTTTTTTGAAGTATTTTTAAAATTTTGTCTTGAATTTTTGTCTGTTTTTTTTGTTCTTTCAATATTTTTTTCATAGTTTTTAGCATTTCTAAACAACAATTATTTTGAGTAGTTTTTACCAAAGAACTATTTTTATCCTGATAAAAAGCAAATCCATGTTGTGCATCATATTTATTATCAATTTCATTATATGTATGTATTCTATCATTTTTGGTTTTTATAATTTGAACCCTTGAAGCAAAAAGAGTTGTTGTATATACAGCTATGATTGAAGAAGTTATAATTAAAAATAGTTTTCTACTCATACCCATCCTTTTTTCTTTAAATATTATTTTATAATAAGCAAAATAATATTATAATTATACTAAAATTAACTTTATAAAGCAATAAAAAGGAAATTTTTAAATAAAAAAGGAGAGAAAATGTTCAAACGAACAACAATTATTACGCTTTTAATTATATTTTTAGCATTTCAACAAGCAAATGCTTTAAGTTTAAATGATTTAGTAAATACAGCAAATACTAAATCTTCAACATGGCAATCCCCTATGACAGGAGAAAAATATTTTTACTCGGGTAGCTATGAATTTACTTTTAATAACAATAAAAATTACGCTCCTTGGTTTAATGCAGGTGGAAGTAGTGATTTATTTAAAGCAGGATGTGGCGGTTTTAGTATTGGCGATATGTTTATGAGTATGCTTGGATTAAATGATATTAAAAATGAGCTTTCAGGGGCAGGTTCAAAACTAGCTTGGGGATTAATGATTGGACTTGTTTATACTATGCCTGGCATTCATGATGTTTTCATGAGTATACAAAAATGGGCAAGAGCGATACAAAAATTATTACAAGATGCTTGTCAAATTGGTATGCAATTAGCAAAAGATACACCATTTTCTGATGTAACAAAAAATATGACTGATGCTGTAGCAAACAGTAATATAGGACAAGCAATAGAAGATGGTAAGACAGGTTTAAAAGGATTAATAGATAAAGCAGATACATGGACTAAGCAATTAGATTGTTATAAATACAAAATGGGTTCTGCTGCTTATAATAGTTGTATGAACAAAAAAGCTAAATCTGTTAAAAAAATTATTAAAAAAATGACAAACTCATCTGATGGAACATCATTAACGGCATTAATAATAGGTTCAACCGTATCTCCTTCTAATGTTCAAAATGCAAAAGGAATATATGTATCTACTCTGGGAGAATATTTTACAAATGGAAATATAGGAAATTTATCTTTTACTCCTTCTTCTGAACTTCAAGAAATTAAAACTACTATATTATTAGATAGATTGTTTTTTGGAGATAGTGGTATAGCGGCAGAATCTCTCAATAAACTTTTAGCTTTAACAAATTGTAATAATTTAAGTGATGCTAATACAAAAAAAATATGCAGCGTGGATGTAGAAAAAGTTAAAAATCAAACTATAAAAGGAGCCATGGAAGGAGGAAATGGAAATTTTGATGCTAAAAGTAGTAATTTTGCTCCAGTAATCGCTTCTCCTGAAAAAATTGCAAAAGCTTTTTTATATGGACTTAATAAAAATTCAAGTCCTATAGAAAATGAATGTGGAAAAGGTTATTGCTATATAGAAAATGATTATTTAATTTATGCAAGTGTTCCTTATAGTATAAGTTCAGATATAAATATTACAAAAACAGTTAGACTTTTAGGAACTGTTAAAAATGTTAGCACTGCAACAACAGATAGCAATTTAAAAGTTGAGTGGGATGGAGCAATAAGCGAAAGTTATAAATCAATCAAGTATTATGTTAAACAACAAACAGGAATAAATGGCAATATTGGAATTTTTAATGGAGAAAATATTTCTTCTGATACAAAAGGTAATATTCCTTTAATTGTGCCGGGTATGGGCAAATATATAAGCATTATTGCAAAACTTGAAAAACAAGCCGGAAAAGAAACAGCTTTTACAGCTTCATTGGAAGAACTTTTAGCAAAATATAATGCATATTTGTTTTCTAAAAGCTTTTTTGATATGATAAGGGCAAGAATAAATGCGTCAGTAGGGGATAGTGTAACCGGTGCGGTGACAAGAAAACTTTATAACCTAAATCAACAAATTAACAACATTTATAAAGAGACTTTGAGTCAATTTGATACAATTTTGGCAAAGACAGAAAAATTTAAAACTGTGGTTGACATCTTTAAAGCAATTGACATGAAATATAGACAAGGAATTTCAAATTCGATAAGACAATAAGTCGTTTTTTAGCGACTTATTGTAAAAAAAATTAAGGGAGTAGATACGATGGCAGTAAAAGCAATAAGTGCTACAATAGATGAAGAATTATACAAAAAAGCAAAGAAATTAATAGAAATAACTCAAGACTTAAATATGAGTAAAATTCTAAATCTTGGGTTAAAAGCAATTTTTGAAGATGAAAATAACAGTTATGGTAAATTAATCAATGAAATAGGCAATTCAGTATTGGTTCCTATTGATAAATATACTAGAGTTTTTGGTTTAAAAGGAAAAACTGTAAGAGTTCAAATTTCACAAGGGTTGATTGATTCTATTGATTTAGGAGGTAAAACTTATATAAAATTGGAAGATGATGATTTGAGAAATATATTTTATCAGATTAACGAATTAAGAGAAAGAGTTGCAAAAATAGAGGAAAAGATAAATGATTGACATAAATATTGACAATGCACTCAAAGATAATCAATTTGTGCTATATTATCAGCCTCAAGTGTTTTCACGAACAAATCAAATTATTGCTGTAGAAGCACTAATAAGGGTGAAAAAAGACAGTGAAGTAATTTTGCCAAATAGTTTCATTCCAGATGCAGAAAAAAGTGGCGATATTGTAAAAATTGACAAGTGGGTATTTAAAAAAATCGCCGAAGATGCTGAAAAACTACACAAAATAACAAATAAAAAAATTACATTGTCTTTTAATGTTTCGGCTTTGCATTTCCAAGATAAGAATATTGTGAAAGATTTAGAAAACTTAGCAAAAACATCAAGAAATTTTTTGCAAAATCTTGAGATAGAAATCACAGAAAATAGTCTTTTAATAGATATTGATAAAGCTAAAGACGATATAGCATATTTAAAAAAAATTGGCTACAAAATATCAATTGATGATTTCGGGACAGGCTATGGTTCTTTTGCTTATATTCATAATTTTCCAATAGACAATATTAAATTTGATAAAAGTTTTGTTGACGACATTTGTGGTGAAAATAAGAAATCTCTTACAATTTTGCAATCATTAATTTTTCTATGTGCAAGATTAAAAATTAAGCTAATTGTAGAAGGCGTAGAGACTATAGATCAGATTAATGTTTTGAAAAAACTTGGATGCTATAATGTACAAGGATTTTATTTTGCAAAACCGATGCCTTTGGAAGAAGTTGTTAAATATCTAACAACTTCCTTTTGGTCTGCTAAAGCTCAGAACTGCTACTAAATCAATTCTTCCATTTTTATACGATTATCAAGAAGCATACTGGTAAGATTTGTTAAAACCTTACTTCTATTTGTGTGGTGTTTTTTTATAAAAAGGTCTAATCCTATGAGTTTATCTCTAGGCATAGTAATATTGATTTTCTCTTTTTTTGTAATATCTATAGGCTCTTTTATGACATCTTTATTTTTCATACTAACTTCCAAATAATTCTCAAAAGCTTTTTTGACATCCTCGATAGCCTCTTCTTTTGCTCCTCCATCACCCATTATTGATGGAATATCTTTGTAATATGCAAAATATCCTCCACCATCTTCTTTGCTTAATTTATCTACGATAATATCGTAATCTATGCTCAAATAGTATTTTTTATCTTTTATCATTGTTAAACTCCTAATAGTTCTATTACTTTTTTAACATATACAATCTTAATAGGTCTTTTGTATGGAATTGTAATTGATTCTTTACCATCTTTTCTAAATACCCAATGGCTACTACCTGTATTGATTCCAAAGTAGCCATTTTCCTCAAGTATCTTTTTTAAAACTTTAAAATCAACATTTTTAGGATTATTTTTTAGTTTTTCGATTAACTTATCATACTTACTCATTTATACCTACCTATTTATAAGTATTATTATATCTATATTTTTTTAAAAATTCAACTTTCTGTCTATTTTTCCTGCACTAATGTGTATTTATTGGACCAAAAACAAGCATGAAACGGATAGAAACTGCT
>JALUWO010000498.1 GCA_027019405.1 Candidatus Altimarinota bacterium
CTATCTCTTTCAAAATCCAATCCACAGCAACTTCCTTGTCAGTTAACATTCATTCCAAATAGTTCTTTTGCAAGTCTTTAATAGTTTTTTCTAAGTTTGAAATAATTTGTTGGAAAAGAAAATAAGTATGGAAGTATTTGGCAAGTTGGAGTTGGGTTGAGTAAGGTGGAAGAAGAATTTCCATATCATTTATTTTCCCTACAGATACAAATTTCATACTTCATCATCCAGCAATATTATCAATTGTTTTTTGTATACTATTTGAACTTAGTATATATAATAAATACTTTGGAACTATGATATTTAAATTTGGCTTAATTAAAGCTAATTGTACAAAATAGCATACTTTTTCAGTAAATAAAACAAATCAAATTTTTCATATAGTTCATCATTTACTTATTAAAATATCATTTTTTTCTGGTAAAAATCTAGTTGTAGAATCTATATAATTTTCTTTTAAAAATTGTTCAGAAATATACTTCGTATTTTTTAAGTCTATTTTAAAATAGTCATCTAAATTTTCTGTAGAAATAAATTTTACTCATTCTTTTTTATATTCAGGTGTTTTATGCACTCAATCATTTATTTGTTCTCTAGCTATATCACTTAACTTCTTAACTTCTCCTCCCTCCATCTCAAAAAACTCACTTTCAACTCAAACTTCTTCTTTAAGGATTTCTTCTAATCTTTCTGATTTATCTTTTAAAATTTGCATATTTTCTAAGTGTTCAACTATTTGTTTTTGGGTTTCAATATCTTCAATATTTTTTGGAAAAAAAACTTTTAAATTGCTTAACAAAGAAACAGTTAAAAATTTAAATTTATCTCACTTAGCTATTTTTTCTAGTTCTTTTATTCAAATAAGTTTTAAATACCAAAAAATATAATCTCTTGTAATAACTGGGATGTTATCATCAAATTCTATAACAAAAAGATTACTATTTACATACATATCTTTTTCAAGTATATAAGTTGGTCATATAGCTCATACTCATAATAAAACTATACTTCCTTTCTTTATTTTTTTAACTCATAATTCTCCCATTACTTCTCAATTTACCTTCTTTTCTGTATCATATACAAATTTATCTTTTTCTACATATTTTTTAAAATCTGTACTTACTAAATAATAATCATTTCAATTCCACAAATCAGGATATTTTTCTTCATTTTTCTTTGTTGGATTGTATCAAGGTTTTCATACATTTCAAATATCTCAAAGTTCTACAAAATTTCATTTTTCTTCTGTAATATTTGAACTTTTTATTTCACAATTAGGATTTTTTTCAATAAAATTTATTTTTTTATAAATCAATTTTATTTCTTTTTGTAATTTAGCTAGTTCATCATATCTTTTATCAAGCTTATTTTCATCAGATTTTTTAAGCTTATTTTGTTCTTTTAAAATTTCTAGTTCAAAAATATCTTTATTTAATTCCTTTATTTTTTCACTTTTTTCTCTTAAACTTTCAAAATTTTCCATTATTTTCCAAAAATCACTTTTGTCTGTAACATATTCAAATCAATCAACTATTTCTCAAATCTGTCTTCTTTTCTTATCCAAACTATAACCATCATTTTCTATTTCAATATATTTTATAGTTTTAACTACTTCTTTTGAATTTAATGTTTTTCTAAACAAATAAATACTTGTTTTTACTCAAGTATAAGGCAAAAATGCACCAGATGGTAGAGAAAAAACAAAAAATTCACTGCTATGTTCACAAAGCCATTTTCTTGTATAAACATCAGCATTTGAGTTTCTAAAATTTACTCATTCTGGAACTATCACAAAAGCCCGCCAATTATCTTTTAATGTAGCCCAAATAAGTTGTAAGAAAAGAAGTTCTGAGTTGTTAGTAGGAACTTGATAAACTTCATTTATAATATTTTTCCATAAATTATCAAAATCAACTTTTTCACCTAAAATATCATTGTAAGTGTTTTTTAATACTACTAAAATATACTCTCTTAAATCTTTTACATATTCAAAATTTTCCAATGAAGATTGGAGTTCTTTTTCAACAGATGATAATATTATATCTCTAAAATCTCTTTCATTTATTTTTTCTCAATTATGTTCAATATATTCCCAAATCTCAAATTTAAAAGGATTTTTATCTTCTTTATTTTTATCTTTAAATTTTTTAAACTTTTCTTCAAGATTCTTTTCATCAAAACAAAATCAAAATTTATCAATTATATTTTTAATATTATTTGATACTTCTTGAATATCTTGTTTTTCTGAAATATTAGTTTTTAGCTTTCAAATAACATCCAAAATTTTTCTTCAAATAAAACTTTTTGATTTTTCAATTACAATATCTCTTAAAGTTTTTTCTTTCTTTTCATCTTTTAATTTATAATCCAATATATTTTTTATATTTTGCTCTCTTCTTAATAAATAGTCAGCAATTATATCATTTTCTACAAGCCCTTTTGCACCATAAGGAGGATTTGCTATAATATAATTAAATGTATCAAAAAATTTTGTATAATGTTTTTCATCCAAACTATCCTTATTTTCTAAATTTGCTTTACCATCTCAATGCACAAACATATTCATCAAAGCAAAAATATAGCTATCATGATTTATTTCCCATCAATGGATATTTTCATCTTCATTTTTATCTTTATAAACATCTTCAAAAAGTTTCATCAAAAATCAACCACTACCACAAGCAGGGTCACAAACTGTTTTATTTTCATCTAATCATAAACTCTCCAAAATAAAAGTCATAAACTCAACTATATGTCTTGGAGTATAAAATTCTCATAAATTACCTGCATCTGCAATAGTTGCTAAAAATTCTTCATACATTTTTCAAAAAAAATCTCATTCTATTTTAGATTTCTCATTTATTGCTGCGAATAAAGTAGTTTTTATTTTACCTAATTCTTTTGGAAAAGTATAATTTTCTATAATTTCTTTAAATTTTGATTTTGTTTCATCATCTTTATCATCTTTATAGTTTTCTGGTAACTTTTCCCATATATTATTTATTTCTTTTACATATTTTTCTCAATTACCTTCTTTTATATTGCTCCGAATTTTCTCTTTCCAAAAAGTAGATTCCAAATATCATTTTCATTCCATATATCATTTTCATTCCATAAATTTCCAAAATATAAGATGATTTACAAGCTTTACTCTATCCATCACAGACAAACCTATTCATCTTAACTTATCATTTAATGTTTTTGCAAGTTGTTGTGGGTTTGGAGTTGAATTTGTATTATTTTCTTTTTTCTCATTATTTTTTGCCATTTTTTAATATTTTTAGTTATAAATTTATTTGATTTTTAAGATTTTTTTATGTAATATTATAGGTGATGAGTCATATGGCTCTGTTATAATTAGATGTACCCTTGGGCTTAGTCCTGCTTCAAGTAGGGCTTTTTTTATTAAATTCTAACTATCTTAGGCTTAAAACTAATATCTAACCCTTCAAAATCATCTCATTTATCATCTTGTTCTCACTTTTCAAGTTCTTCAACAATAGAATCTTTAAGTTTTTCAGATATCCAACTTGCAAATTCAAGTGCTATATCTATATGAGCAAATGTTCATCCATATCTTCAAGATTTTGAAATTATTCAAATTGCATTTGTTTCTTTTATCCATTTTTGTGGAGTTAAAACAAAAGTATTATTTCAAGATATATTTCTAAACTGGTCGAATTCGACTAGTTTAAAATTTAAATTATTTATTTTTTCCCAAGTTCATAAAAATTCTATTGTTGATTTATTTTTCAACCAATTTTTAATAATACTAGCTGGTGATTTTGGATTATTTTTTCTTGCTATATCTATTAAAGAAAGATACTTTTCTCAATTCTCATTAAGTAATTTTATTTCTAATCATTGAACCTTAATAAACTTTTTCATATTTAAAAATAAAAAAAATAAACTATTAGCAATTATACTAATGATTTGATTTAGATTTTAAAGAGATAAAGTTAGTTTTTTATATAGACAAAATCTTTATTTTCATCTTAAAACATCCGTAGCCATAGAATTATTTTTCTTTTTATCAGTTTCTTTAAACCTATCATAAACTAATACTTCCACAAAATTATCTTTACCAAATTCTTTATTTAAATCACCACTAAACAATTGTTCTCAAACACCAGTTCATACAAAAACAGAAGTAATTTCTTTTCATTTTTTTATAAAAATATCTCCTTCATTAGATGATTTTCAAAGTCATAAAATAAACATTACAAGAAACAAAAATAAAGAAATTTTGTAAACTCCTGAATTAAAATATTTCCATCAAATACTAGCAATGAAAGAATATAAGAAAAACAAAGTTAAAAACAAAGTTATACCTGCGAAAATATTAAATCAATAATGTCATATTGTTGATAAAAATGTAAACAATGATATAAAAAATCATCAAAATAATAATGTATATTTTGTACTTGCT
Source organism: Candidatus Altimarinota bacterium (assembly GCA_027019405.1). GTDB lineage: Bacteria > Patescibacteriota > Gracilibacteria > BD1-5 > UBA6164 > JALUWO01. The sequence continues at coordinate 4,430 of JALUWO010000498.1, forward strand.
TGTATATTATCAAATTTTAAATCAAATTTTCTCAAATACCACAAAACAAAAGTACTTATAAAAACAAATATGAAAAACAAAGTTTTATAAATTTCAGCATCTATATAAAAATACAATATTCAGTAAAATACAGCTCATAATACAAAAATAGAAATTGTATTTAATATCTTTTTTCAAGTTTTTTCCTTTTGATAAATATTTTCTGTTTCATCAAAAAATTTCTTCAAAATTTTATACTCAGTATAATTTTGAGCTAATACAAAATATAAAATATATTTAAATCTTTTAATTTCTTCCTTTGAAAAATCTAGTTTTTCAGCTAATCATTGTTTGATAAATACTTTTATCCAAGGTGAATACCACATTTTATCTTCTATTTTCAAAATTATATCCTTTATTATAAATAATTTTTCATACAATTTTAAAGTTTCTATTTTTTGAGTTAGATTATTATCTGGATTTTCTGCTTTTTTAATTTCACTTAAAGTATTTTGAAATTTGCTGTAATCAAATATTTTAGTATTTTTTACATATTCTTGTAAAGATAAATTTTTAGTTATTAAATATACTTCATCTTCTACAAAATTTTTAAATATATAATTTTTTATATATTTCCAATAATCAGAATTTCATTCTGTTATTTTTTCAATATCAAAATATGTATTTGTATTAATATCTCTACTTAAAATTTCTTCTAAAATTTCTATTTTTTGAATATCTAATCATTCCTTTGCTCTATCTTCTCAAATATACATATTTCTTAATGTATTTTGTATTTTTTCATACTTATCATATTTTAATGTTTTAATATCATTTCTTTCTATTTTTAAAATATCATCCAA
>JALUWO010000499.1 GCA_027019405.1 Candidatus Altimarinota bacterium
ACAGATAATGACCCTTCTTGTTTAATTTTCTTTTTTATTTCATTAATTAATGACATCTTCTTAAATAAGAAACTAAAATATTTATTTTATACTATTAAAATTAAATTTAATTAATTATACTATTTCAAAGAATTATTTAAACATATAAAACATATTGTTATATCCTCAGTTTCCCAAAATCAAAGGTTTAGACATTCAATTATCCATATTATAAATATAACATTTATTGTCATTTAGTCTACATACTATTTCTAGACTATTAGTTTTTATAAATCAAATATCTAACTTATATAAAGGATAAACTATATACTTTTCATTTCTTTTTTTTATATTCAGAAAACAAATTTTATCATTACCATTACACAAATTTCAATAAAAATTAAATTTAGTTATAGCTTTTTTAATAAAAAAACTGTCAAAGAACTTAATATCAACTCAGTTTTTATTGTTTTCAAAATTAAACGATAATCATCAAAATGTTTTCTCAATTTTATGAGTAGTTATCTTTAATTGTGGATAAATTTTATTTTTAAAATTAGTAATGATTTTTGAGTTAATATTATTTACCTTTTGTGGTAATGAAACCAAAAAATATACACTTCAAAATATATAAAATATAGTTATACACAGAATAATTACTATTTTTGTAAAAGTATTTTTCATTATTTTTTAGATATTTAATAAATAATTGATAACCTCATTAGTTGATTTACTATGTTTATGATTATTAATATACTCTAACAACTTTGTTTCTTTAATTTTGTTTGCATATGATAACCTTTCAAGTTTCGATTTATTCCAGATATCTTTCCATTTAGGATCTAAATCATTAACAAAAGCTTTTCTACCTAAACTTAATGCACTTGCTAATGTTGTATTTCATCCTACAAAAGGATCAACAATTAAATCTCAAGGTTTTGATAATAAAGCTATTAAAAATTCAATCAGGAATAACGGCTTTTGAGTTGGATGTCTTTCAATATTTCCTTGTTTTCTTGGTATAGCAATATCAATAACATCTTTAAACATTCATAATTCCCAATTAAACTCTTCTACCTTTACCTTTCACTTTGTTAACCATACTGCTACTTCAGCAGTAGTCATAGGTGATATTTTTCTAGCTCTTGGAACAGGATTAACTTTTCTTATCACAAAAATTTGTCTAACTTTAAATCATAAGCTTTCTCAATAATCCTGTATATAATTAATATCTCTTTTATCACAAAACATAACAAGATGTTTATCATCTTTTAGTATTCTATGAAAATGGTCTATAATTTTATATAACCATTTTCTAAATTCATCTTTATTTTCCCAAACCCTGTCCCATTCAGTATCCTTTTTAAAATCAATATGATTTCATTTAAATTTCATTTTATTGCTTCTTCTTATTATACTCATTTCTTCATTAATAAAATAGGGTGGGTCTGTTAGAACTAAATCTACACTATTATTATCAATTGTTTTTAAGAAATCTAGTGCATCCTTTGTTTCAAATTTATACAAACTTTCTAAATTATCTGTTGTATCAAAAAGTTGTTGCATTTATATTGTTAGTTATCTTCTAAATAAATAATATCTCAATTGTCTTTAAATCATTTTTGCATCCACAACACTCATATTGGAAATCAACGTGGAAATCAAACCTGATTTCAAGTATATGGTAGTATCCATATTTTTTTAAAACCTCACCATTCATACAGGTTTTTAATTCTTCTCAAACTTGTAAAAACTTTTGATAATGGTACTAAAAATACAATGTTATTTGCTAATTTTATACTATGATACAAGAAATCTTCATAAATTGAATATGGTGGATTAGTTATAATCCAATCTACTTTTTTATTATACTCAAAGAAATCTCTTCATTTTTCGATTTCACACCAATCAATATTTTTATATTCTTCTTTTAAAATATCATAAAAAGCACCTCATCATATATATACAAGGTTCCAATATTTTATCTGTTTGTTTAATATAAGGCTTGACTAAATTAAGTGTAAGTTCTGCAATATTTTTAGGAGTATAAACAATATCTTCTGTTGTTTTCTTATATCTTCTTGCTCTTTTAAGATTATACATTTTTTAATATTAATATCTTCTAAATATTTTCCATAATAGCTAAATACTCAAATTTATCTTCATTATCTTTCATAATATACTTTCTTATATCATGTTGCATTAAATATCTATCATTCCAATCAAATTTTATACCTTCCATTTTAACTTGGTATTCATCTTCATATAATTGAGCCATATTAGTACTATCAGGTTCATATTGTTTTTTTACCTTGAATAACCAGCTCATTTTCATTGGTATTCTATCACTATTTTTAACGGATATAAACATATCTATTAAACTTTCATCAGAGATATTATTACTATTTTTAAAATCTACCAATCTTTTTTGTTCTTTCTCATATGCTATCTTGTCCTTAAAATCTATTTTATTATCTAATCATCACTCTAAGTATTCCATTATTTTCTTTTTGCTAGTTAGTTTATATTTTTTCACTATATATTTAATAAAATAAAAGAACCATAAATCCATATATGATTGCACATAGACATCTTTCATCTGCTCTCTTGTTACATATCATTCATCTAATCAATTAAATTTAATATTTGAAACTATCTTAATTTTCTTATCTTTTTTGTTAAAATTATGCCATGAAAAACTACCTACATTATCTAAAGGAAAATTTAACCATCTTTGTAAATATGCCTCATCTCTTACTAATTTTTCTGATTTTCATACTGTCACCATTTTTCATATTAAACCCATAAGTTGTCATGGTGAAAGAAACTTGTATTTTCTTAATAAATCATTTTTAAAATTAGGTAAAAATATAATAGGTCTATTATTTTTTTTCACCTTCAACTGATTTGGAGTTTTAATATAGGTTAAATCAAATCACCTTTCTTTTGACCCTAATATCTGGATAAATAATTGTGTATCTGTATAGTGTATAGCAATTAAACTTGCATCAGGAATATATTCAACAAATTTATCTAACATATCTGGTTCTGTGATATTCTCTTCAAGAAAAGTAGTTAATTTCATAGGTGTAATTATAGTTATAATAGCTAAAACAATATAATTTAAGTATAATTATTTAAAATTTAATGCAAGTTGTTTATTTTGGTTTTTTCATTTAAAAGTTAAACTATATACAGAATAATAATAATTTTTTTCTCAAATTCTTTTATCATTAAATAATTGTTTTAATAAACTCATCCAAACTGCTTGTTCCTGTACAGGGCTAACATATATTCCATTTTTATACAAAATTCACCAATGAATATGTTTTCAATAACTATGTCAAGTTGTTCAGTATCTAACTAAAAAATAATTATATCATTTCTTAAGTGCCTTATCTAAGTTAATTCTATATAGTTTAACTCTATATAATCAAATATTAGTTAAATAATTGACTAATATAGGTCAGTTAAAGTTATTTTCTTTTTTATTAAAATTAGAATAATTTTTTTGAAAAAAACTTCATAATATTCCATCTACTTTAATATATTCTTTTGAATTTAATGAAATTGCACTTAATAAATTTTTATTATTTTTAATAAGTTCATCAAATTTAATGTCATTATGTCAAAATAAAGTCCATACATTATCATTTTTATTTAATTTACATATTAAGAAATTTCCAAATCATACTAACCTATCTGAATACCTAGATAAATGTTTTCATATATAACATTTACCTCAATTCTTTTTAATTTTTTCAAGATTAAGTTTAGTGAAAATATTATTATCCTTCTTATAATTAGGATATTTTGTCATACCAGTTCAACATGCTATATCTTTATTAAAAAATAACTTATGCATAATATAATTTAATTTAGTGATATTATAATAATATGTTGGTTTATAAGCACAATTATATTTAACATCTTCCTTTTTGTCTAATAAAGTCAGGTCATAACCAAAATGATATTCCCAACTTTTTGTTAAATATCTAGGTCAAAATATAGATGCTACTTTAATAGCATCATATAAATCAATATTTGTATCTGTCAAAATATTTCAAGTTCTAAATCAGTCTATATTTTCATCCTGTTTTCTAACAATGAATTGAATACCTTTAAAACTATCAGCTAGTTTATTGTATGGCAAACTAATCTCTTTATTAGGTTTATCAAAAATATTTAATGGATTTATTAAATTGTTAATTTTATCCCTAATTATCTGTTTTGTTCTATCTGTTAAATGAAGTTTTTTTAATTCTGCATACCATCATCATTTTAAATATATTGATATTGTATCTAACATCTGTTCTTCTGCTTTTGTTTCCATAAGTTTTTGCATTTGTCTTTCTTTCTCAATTCTTGTCAAGACACATTTATACAAATAAATAGTTTTAAATAGTACTTTCTTTTTTTGTTCTCTATCAGTTAATTTTTTAAACTTTTCCTTAGTTATCTTTAATATTTGTCATGTAGTGATTATATTACAATAAGGCTTTAATTTTGTTATTGTTCAAGTTCATAAAACTCCATATAATTCATTCTCTTTCATATTATTAGCTAATAATGACATAATTTTATCATTTATAAGTATATTATGTCATGTATCTTGACTAGTTTTAGTTTGGTGGATATTATTTCACTTTAGAACATCTCAAGTTAAAGCATATGAATTATAAGATAATATACTACTTCACAAAATAAATATACTAAATAATAACTTAATTAATTTCATTATTGATTATTAGTTTTAAAAATAAAAGTCTAGATATTTTCATATCCTAGTTTTTTATTTTTATTTTTATTTTTTCATTAAGATTTATTTTTTCTTTTTAATAATCTCTAACATTTTACTTGTTAGCTTAATTTCATTTACCATATAATTACCAGCATATTCTAAGAATACATATCTTTTTTTCTCTCATCATTTTCAATTGTTATTTAACAAATCAATGAAGTAATCTATATATAATAATGTATTTACTACATAATCTGGTAATGTTCAAGAGCTTTCATCTATTTTTCATAATAATAAGTTTTTGTAAGAATTTATATCATCTTTCTTAAAGAACATCTTAATATTTATATTTTCTAATATTTCTTTACCCATTTTAGTTATATCTTCTATTGATTGTGTAAGCATAACAATACTAGTTCTCCTGTTTCTCACAGTTCTTATATCTTTATCTAATTTTTGTAATAGTCTTTTATCATTTAACAAAATATGTG
>JALUWO010000500.1 GCA_027019405.1 Candidatus Altimarinota bacterium
ATAAAATTTATAATATTTTTTATTTTTTTATTTAAATTTTTATTAGTAGTTTTAAAATATTTTCAATATAAAGGATTATTTAAAATTGAATTATTTTGTATTTGTTGTGTATTTTGTGTATTATTATTACTTTCAAAAGCAAAAACACTATTTCAAATAAAAGAATTTATTCAAAAAATACATAATAAAAATCATGTAAAGATCTTTTTTTTCATTTTGTATATTTATAAAATAAAATATTTAAGTAAAAAAACAATAAGTTTTTCACTTATTTTTTAATTTTTAATAATAAAATATTTAATTTTTATTATATATATAATATATTTTTAAAAAAAAGTATATCTTATTTAAAGATATACTTTCAAATAAAGATTTTATGAGTTCAATCTGTCATTCTTATTCCTTTATCATCTATAATATAACTATCAAAATCTCAAGAATAGTTATCTTTCAACTCATTTTCACAATCTTTTTTATTTATATTATCTATCCAATCTTTATAAGTATTTATGTCTCCATCCTTTGTTGGAAAAAAGATATATTGTTTTTTATCATCTTGATTTTTAATTCAAATATCTATTATTTTTCAGGTTAAGCATTTACTTGAACTATCTGTTGTATCTATTACATTATAATTTCAAGATACTATTTTTTCATAAGGATTATAATCAACTTTTATCCAATTTGGAATACTAGTTAAAAAAATAGACAATGTTAATATAATTGAAAAATATATATAACCTAACATTTTATTTTATTTGATTTAAAAAAGTATTATTTATTACTTGTTGAACTCAAGAACTTATATTTACTGAATAACCTTTTATTAGACTAAAACTTTTAACAGCTATATAAAATACTATAATAGAGGCTATTACTATTAAAATTAAACTAGAACTATCTATTCACTCACCAGAAGCTAATTTATTTTTAAAAGTTTGTGTTGATTTAAAATGATATTTTATTACAAATTTAATAAAGAAAAACATTAAAAATAATGTTAATAAATTTTTTCCTCATTCCCATAAAATATTTATATTATTTGGTCCTGTTCAATTTTTTGATATAATCATAGAAATTAAGTTATTTGCGATAGTACTTACACTACCAATATTTTTTCATATATAAAATCAAAGAAATAAATAAAATCCTAATAATAATATATAAAATAATAATAAAATTATTGTTGTTGTCTCATCATCTTCTTGACCACTAACATCTTCTCACATACCTTCTATAAAATCTCATAAAGTTGTATCATCTTCTGAATTTTTATTAGGATTAAAAATTCAATATCCTATATAAGCTAATATAAGTGAAGCCATTATAGCAATAATTCAAACTCATACATTTAATATTTTTCAACTCATTAAATTGTTAAATATTTTTAATAATAATCAGAACATACCACCAGAATAAAGTCAAAAAACTAATAATCAAACTAATATTAAATAAAAATTATTAGCTAGTGTTTTTTTTACATCATTTAACATATCTAAAACATTTTTTAGTGTAGAATTATTTTTTGTATTTGACATTTTTTATATTTAATAGAATAAAATTATATTTTATATATATTTAGTATAATATATTTATTTTATATGTTAATTTTTCTATTTTTCTTTTTTAAATAAGAATACAATAGATTTAATTATTTCAATAATATATTCGTCTAATGTATATTTATAAGTAATTGTATTTACTTCAATATTATTATATTTTCTTTTATATAAATATAATAATATAATAAGTACTAAATTAAGTCAAATAATAAAATATTTTTCTATATTTGAAAAACTATTTTGATAAAAATAAATACTATCACCTAAAATAAAAAGATAGGATATTACTAAAAAAAGAAAACTATTAAATCATCAAATATTTTTTGTGGTAGAAAAATTTGTATCTTTAATCATTCTTTTTAATTTTTAAAATATAAATTTTTAATTATTTAATCAGTTAAATAGATTTAAATATCTAATTAAATTTGTATTATTTTGTATATCATATTTATATAATATATCTTTAATCATGGAATTATTTAATTTATATAAATATTTTCCATTTATATATTGTAATAAATTGTCTTTTAAATTTTCTTTATCTTTATTTTTATATAATATATAATCTCAAATCATATTTAATTTTAAACTTAGTTCATATATATTTTTATAAAATAATTTCATTTCTTCTTCATTAGTAAATTCTTTTCATTCTTTTTTTAATTTATTTTTTATATAATTATATAAAAATAGATCTTTTCATCATATATTTTCTTTTAAAACTTTATAATATGATAAAAATAATTGTTTTCAATTATAATTTAAATCATTTGTATTTCATTTTATTTCTATTAAATAATTAGTTATTTTTTTATTATAATTATAATTTTTATTTAAAATATTTAATAAATAATATAAAGTATTTTTAATTTTTTCTTTATTTATTTTAATATATTCTTCTATTTTTATTTGTCAATTATTTCTGGTTAATAAAATTTTATTTGTAATTTTTTTATTATTAGGAAAAAAATTTTCTGCTATTTTTTGCCCTTCATATTTAAAATTATCAAAATATATTTTATTTATTTTTCATTCCGCAAAGAATTTAATTACACTATTTTTAATAATATTATCAAAACTTATTCAAAAAATTGTATTTGTTGTTAATAGATTTAATCAACAAAATAATAAAATAAAAATAGATAATATTTTTTTCATTTTAATTTTTTTTTATTTTAAATAAACTATTGTAATAAGTAATAATAATAAAAGATTAAAAAATCTAGTTAGTAATATAAAATTTTTATCTTTTATTTGTTCAATATTTTCAATATCATTTATATCTGTTTTTTCTTTATTTGATATTTCATCAGTTATTTTATAATTTTCATTTAATTCAATAAGTGTAAGTAATAAAATAATTATTAACATTAAAAAAATCAAATTTCAAAAATATATTATGTAATTTTCTAATATATTTCAATAATTATAAGTAAAATATAATCATATAATAGATGTAAATAATAAAAATAAAAATAACAAATATTTAGTTGTTTTAAGTGATATTTTATTATATAAAAACAGTCATAAAAATAATAAAATTAAGGATAAAAATGTTAAAATAGTAATTATAATCATTCTAATATTGTATTTACATTATAAAAATCTTTTTTTCACAAGTAATCATCTTTATATACTACTCATTTTTTTTGATCTATCAAATAGAATAAATTATTTATTATAATAGGTTCTCATATTATTTCATATCATTCTGCTTCAATTATTCAATCTCAATTATTTTTAAAATATACATTTACAGGATAAAAATTTGTTCAATTCTTCAAAAAATAATTTTGATAAAACACTTTAAAATATCAGTAAAAATGAGTAAATATTTTTTTATAATTTTCTAATAAAATAGTTCTTATATTATAATCTAAATTTTCTTTTTCTAATAAAAAAGTATTTGTTTTTTGTAAAAATATTTTTTCTTCATTTTTTCACTCATCTAATGTTGCATTTTCAATAAAAATATTATTTAATTTTTTTTTATTTTTTTTTAATAATTCTAATGTAATTTTATTTTCTATATCTTCTTTAAAATTTATATTTGAAACAAATCATAAATCTATATTTTGTATATAATTTTCTCAATTTTCTAATAAGATATTTTCTGTTGTTATTTCTATAATAGTATCATCATTTTTTCATTGAAAATATCTAATTTCACCTTTTTTTGTAATTTTAAATTCTCAATATTTTTTTAATTTCAAAAAATTCAATTTAGTAGATTCAATATCATCTAATCATTTTAATATATCTTTATAATTATCTTCAATTTGTAATATATTTAAATCTTTTTCTATATTAAAATTTTCAAATAAATTTTCTATTTTTTTATTGTTTTTATTGTAATTATATAAAATATTATCACTTTTATCTTTAATTATTTTTATTCTTCAATTTATCATTTTTATAGTTATTTAATATTTAAATTTTTTTTAGTTAATATAATTTTTTGGTGATTTTGATAACATATAATAAAAATCATTTTTAAAAATTTTTCAATTTTCAATTATATTTAATATTATTTTTTTTATTATTGGTCTTTTAAATTCTTTTTTATTTAAAACTTCAATTTCTTTTTCTATAAATTCAATATTTATTTTCTTTATATTCTTTAATATTAAATATTTTTCATTTGTTAATAATATATAATTTTCAATATCATTAAACAATATTCAATTTGATTTTTTATTTTTAAAATTTCCTTTATATTTAAATACTTTTATTTTTTTTGTTTCTCAAAAGAAATCTTGTATAATTTCAATAAATTTCATTAACAAATCTATTTTTTGAATATCTATATTTAATGCTCAAAATAAAGATAATAAAGAATAAATATCACTAATTCTTTTACTTTCTTTACAATAAAGAAATCTATTTTTATAATAAAAATTATTATTTAAAAGTATATTTAAAATATCATTTACCTTTTTATTTTTTTCTTCATTTAATAAAATTAACATTTTATTTTTATTATAAATTAAATATATATATATATATAATATATTTTCTTTAAAAAAAATACTTATATATAATAAGTATTTAATTTTTTACATAATCTCAAATTAAATCATCTATTTTGTCAATAATATCAGTTGTATTTTTAACAAAAATATTATTATTATATGTTATAATTCAATTAGAATTTAATTTTTCTTCTTCAAATCATCAGTTATCTTTTATTTTTTCAATTATTTCATTTAAATTTCAATTTTGTAAATTATCATTTGAAAAAGTTCAATCATCTTGTATTTGTTGAGATTTTATTTTTATTTCATTTTTTTTATTTTGATAAATTTTTATTAAAATGTCAATAATATAAAAGAAAACAATTCAAATATAAATATAATTTAATTTAAGATGTACATAAAAAAATATAAAAAAAGCAATAAAAGTTAATAATGAAAATAATAATTTTAGTGTTTTATTTTTTAATAAATATCAAAATAATATAAAAATCATAAATCATAAAAAGTAATATATATCATGTGTATAAACTATTAAATTATGATTAACAATATATTTATTTACTTGATATAATAAAAATAAAACTATAAAATAATAAATAAAATCAAAAAATCATAAAATTCAATTATCTAAAAAGTTTATTTTATGATAAATTT
>JALUWO010000501.1 GCA_027019405.1 Candidatus Altimarinota bacterium
TTTTTGTTTTGCAAGACAAGCAGTATGTAGGAAAGTTGGAAGAGCTCGAAAGAGTGTATGCAGAGGCAGGAAAAGGAAAGTTGGAAGAGGTGAGAGAGTTTTTCGGGACAGATGTAGGGGAAGAAACCGTATTGCTATACTTTTTTCTTATTTGGGACATAATACAAAGGAAGTATGCAGGATTTGAGCCTGTTGAAAAATATAATATAGCAAGTCCATACAAAATAGAAAAGAAAAGAATAGCAGAAGATATAGAGGATTTGGATTATATATGAGATTTCAAGCTGAAAAAAAAGATATGGAAGGAAGTACAGAATTGGCAGAAGGTAGTTGCAAAGAAAGAAAAGAATATACAAGAAGAAAAAACAAAGAAGATATGGCAGAACTTATATTTTGCAACGATACACGACGAAGGAAAAGGAACATATACAAAAGGTTATTTTTCAGCAAGGTTTTTGTATATGTTCTATCAAGCATTTTGAGTATTTTATGGTAGTATTTTGTATATCAAAAGTTTGATAGAAATGCGGGTTTTGAGAATTTGAAACAATTTTTCTCTAGAAAAAATAGGACTTGTATTTTCTTTTGTTTTTGCGCTGACAATGATGACAAACACAAATGTAAAAATGTATATATATTCGCATTTTCAGTTGCCTTTTGTATATTTTTTTCCTTTTGTACCTATTGCGCCACCTACTTTTTTGCTGAACCTTGTAGCTATTTCTTTTTTGCGACTATACTTTTATATTTGTCTGATGCTGGTTTTATCTTTGCTAGGGAGTTTTTGAAAACTTTGAATAGCAATGATGATGAAAGATAACGATGAAGTAGGGAAAGTAGGAAATGCAGTGTTAGGGAAAATATGATATTTGATAGTTATAGTTTTTTTCTTTTCTATTTTTCGAAAATAAAAAAATATTATTCTCCTTTTCTAATCAGCTTTAAATAAAAAAAAGCCCCTTTTCACCATGAAAAAGGACTTGAAAACTTTTATTTTTCAGTTATATATATTTTGCAAAAAAAAAACTGAGGCCGCTCAACCTCGTTGAAATAAATATAACTATTTTAAAGAAAAAATCAAATCTTTTTCAAAGAAAATACATAAAAATATATTTCAGCGAGATAAATAGGCCTCAGTCTATTTATCTTTTTATTTATACAAAATGACGAGAAAACAAATCTTATTTAATGTTTTGCAAGGAGAGAAAAATTCTATTCCTTATAGACCAGAGATAGCAAGAGAAATATGAGTTATTCCTGCTATTATTTTGCAACAAATGATTTATAGGCGGAACTGAAAAAAGTTTTATAAATTTACGGAATCAGCACAACACGAACTGTATAAGGAAGGTGATAGTTGGACTGAAGAACTATGATTAACAAAGTTTGAGTTCACAAACAACCTAAAAAAGATAGCTTTCAAGCTTTGAAAGAACAAAAATGAAATAAAAAAAGAAGATGCTCTTATAATTTATTACACTGATAGCAACAGATTAACCTGGTACGAACTGAATTTAGACAACATTTCTAAGTTATTAGAAAAATGTTATGACTTAACTTACTTAGTAAATCAAGAAACTTGATTTACTAAAGAAAGTAAAAAAACTTGATTTACTAAAGAAAGTAAAAAAACTTGATTTACTATTCATACAGAGAATACTACAGAGAATACACATGAGAATATAAACGCGCACGCTTCTTCTTTTTCTGAAAAAGATCAATCTCTAAAATACAAAACGGAACTTGAAAAATTCTTGGCCTGGTGGAATGCCGAATTTGGTACAAAATACAATTTGACCGAAACATTATTCCGCCAATGGGTTGCGCTTCGTCAAAAATACTCAAAAAAAATTATAGAAGCGTGAATTCTGAAGTATATCCAAATAAAGAAAAAAAGAGACTGAAAGGATTATGCGAAAATATATTTAACAACTCCTTTGTCGTTTCTGAAAAAAGAAACTTGATTACTTAGTTATTTATAATTTTATATTTTAAACTAAAAAAACAATGAATAAACAACAAATAAAAGCTTTTTTAAGCACATTTTGAACTGAAAATGAAATTGAAATTAATAATCTTAAAAGAGCAATAAGCCTTGATGAAGCTTTAGAGTTAAACAAAAAATGAGAAAATATATATTTTGTAGCGTCTGTAAAAGATAATACAAAGAGGAATAAAGATAATGATATAAAAGATAAGAATTATTTCATAATTGATTTAGATGTTAGAGAACAAAAGCCATGAATAACAGATGATGAAATAAAAGAATATGCTGCTATAATAAAAAATAGCTTGCAATGAGCACTTGCAAACTATAGATTTATCAATTATAGTTGAAATTGATTACATTTCTACTATGTGTGAGAACCAACCGAATTTGATAAAACAACATATCAAAACGGCATAAAATATATATTAAAACAGTTTGAAAAAGCAATACAAAAGACCTGAATTAAGCCAGATTATGCTTGTAGCAATATAGCAAGAATAATAAGATTGCCATGAACTATGAACTGGGGCATGAAAACAAAACATGGCTTAAAACCTAAGGAGTGTGAGATTATAGAGCAGACAGATAAGAGTTTTGATATTAGTCTTATAAAAGTATATTCAAGGCAATACGAACAGGAACAAAAACTAGAACAAAGTAAGTTGATGTATGAACAAGAACAAAAAAGAATATTAAAGGACTTAACTATCAGGGAAAGTAAGGTTTTTGATGAGATATGTAAAATAGATTTGAGTGAAATAATAGCTAGTGAATTTGGTTTAACAATGAGACAAATATGAAATAAAGTATATTTTTATTGAAACAATGAAACTGAACCTAAATGATTTAGGTATAATCAAGATAACAATACACTTTATCATTGATGAAGTTCTACTTGGAATTGGTGAACTCCTTGAAAAACTTATAACACTTTTAGTTATATAAAAGAAAGAGAGAGACTTTGAAATAAAGAAACATTTGAACGATTTGCTGAACATTATAGGCATATACAAGATTTAGTAGAAACTGAAAAACAAGAGTTTGTAAAAAACAAAAAATCTCAAAAAGAAAAAGACCTTAAAAAAGAAATAGCTGAAAATTTCCAACATATTGCAATATGAGACGCTCTTGATAGGTGAATTGATGAGCTGGTTAATACAAATCCAAATGATATCATAAAGTGGTGATGGAACCATTTCGATGATTATCTTTGATGAATATACACTTGAAAAATATACTTAATTTGAGCAGAGACTTGAACCTGAAAATCTACTTTTGTGAATTTAGTTTCAGACAATATAGTAGCTACGTGAAAAAAAGTTGTGAAGTATAGTCTGGAAGATAGACTGGAGGACAAAACAAAGGAAGATTTATTTTATTCTATAAATAGAATAAGAAAAAAAGATGGCAAGGAACCTTATGTTTGGACAAAATTTGTTAATAATGAATATTATTATGAGGATGAGGATTATTTATTGTATATCGATAAGGCTAGAGATGTATTAGCCAACAAAAAAATAATTGTGCTCGATAGAAAAAAGCCTATTTGAATTGATGAACTTGTAGTTCTTATCACAGATGAGGCTAAGAAATGAACAAAATTTTTTGTGATAGATCATCTGCATTATTTCAAATTTAAAAATCAAGAAAGAACAGATTTAGAGATACAAAATGTAATGCATAAGCTCAATGATGTTGTTAGAAAAGAAAATATAGCATTGTTTTTAGTGGCTCACTATAAGTGAAATACAAGCAAAGAAAAACATCCTACTCCAGATATGTTCAAGGATTGAGCAGCAATAAAACAGGTTGCAAATATAATCATTCAATTAGAGCAAGCTGATGATGAAAATGGAGAACCTTGTACAAAGTTTCACTTTACGAAATTAAGATGACCTATTC
Organism: Candidatus Altimarinota bacterium; assembly: GCA_027019405.1. Lineage (GTDB taxonomy): Bacteria > Patescibacteriota > Gracilibacteria > BD1-5 > UBA6164 > JALUWO01. The sequence continues at coordinate 3,893 of JALUWO010000501.1, forward strand.
CAAAAAAAATAATATGTGCACATTTTGATTATAATTTATTTAATTATGTTGATTTCTGGATTGACGATGAGCAAGATGATACAATACAAGAAAATAATGCTCTCAAATTATAAAAAATCTTAGAATATATTTATACATAAAAAAACAAAAAAATACTCATATTAAAAAAATCACAAAGGAAGTATGCGGGTTTTCAAAGAATATAGAGAGCAATAATGCTCTCTTTTTTTTATTTATAAAAATTTTCTATTTTTTTATTAAAAAAATTAGAAGAGGTAAAAAAAATAAAAAATTTTCATAAACAAAAAAAAGAAAAGTAGTACATTTTTTTAAATATATTTTTTCACAAAAAAAGTGGTCGACTGTACTATCGACCACTCGAGAGAAAAAAAAAGTGAAGGCCTTCTCAGAAAAAAATATAGGGGTGGTCGGTAGTGGAAGGACAGAAAAAAACATGAAAAGTGGTATTGTATAGCAGGACAAGGAAGAAAAACATAATACAGTATATGCATAGTATATTATGTTAAAATATAGTTCTATAAAGGGTTTTGAAGAATATACATACAGAAAAATAAAGGTGGTCAATAGTGGAGGGACAAATATTTTTTCTTTTATAGTTATAGTTTTCATTTTTATGAAAACTTATATTTAGTTCATTATTTAGAAAATCATGATTACAAAAGAAAGGTTCGTACAAGAGGTGAAACAACTATTTGCATTTGAAAAGTATGTATGTTATGAAAGAAGAACAGAAATGCAAGATATATACAACTATCTTGTGCAAAAAAAACGGCAAATATATACAACAGATGTGAGAGGTATTTTGTATACAATTGCGTCGGAAGGAATGCAATACATACAGAATATATGGGAGTTAGAAAAAGATGTGCATAGAAGGATTTTGCAAAGCAAGGGACAAATAACACCTGCAATTGCAAAAAAAATGGAAGAGTTGCATACATATATACAGGGAGCTGTACAATACATGCAAAAAAGAGCGCAACAAACCAGTTGAAAATATGTTGTCATGCTTCCTTATGAAATTAGGGGGGTATTAAACCTTGAAGAGGTCAGCTTCATGAAAATGCATACACAATGCTTCATTCTTCGTATGTGGAACGACCAATTGACGAAAGATCTAATAGATTTTTTTGTCAGTATTTGAGCAAGAAAAATAAGTAGTACATATGTAGGCAATATGGAAGTTTTGTGAAGATATATGGTGCAACACAAAAAAATAGCTATAGACGGAGAAAGGAAGAAAATACGGGAGAAAACACAAGA
>JALUWO010000502.1 GCA_027019405.1 Candidatus Altimarinota bacterium
AAGATGATTTTATCCTTTGTACCATTCATAGAGCAGAAAATACCGATGATGAAAATAGACTTAGAAATATATTTGATGCTTTAAATCAGATAGCAAAAGATAAACAAATAATTTTACCACTTCATCCTAGAACAAGAAAGATAATTAAAAATTTAGAATTTAGAATTGAAAATTTAACAATTATAGAGCCTATTGGTTATCTTGAAATGGTATGGCTAATAGATAATTGTTCTTTAGTTATGACAGATAGTGGTGGGCTGCAAAAAGAGGCTTACTTTTTTGAGAAGCAGTGCATTACTCTTAGAGATGAAACAGAATGGGTAGAGCTTGTAGAGTGTGGGGTTAATAGTTTGGTAGAGGTTGATAAAGAGAAAATAGTTGAAGCTTTTAGAAATCATTCAAAATATAATGTTGAAAATTCAAGTTTAGATTTGTATGGTGGGGGTAAGGCTTGCGATAAAATTATAGGGGAGCTAATTAGATATGTGTAAAAATATACTGATAATAACAAGCTATTTTCCACAACAAAATTCTATAGCTTCGCTTCGCCCTTATAGTTGGGCAAAGTATTGGTCTAAGATGGGTCATAATATAACTGTATTAACTACAACTAAAAATAAGCATGATAATGATTTAAATCTTGGTTGCAGTGATTTTGAGATAATTGAAGTAGAAAATAGATTTAAAGCTAATATTCGAAAAAAAGTTATAGGAGATAAAAGTAAAGTTCTAATTACTGATAAAAATTCTGAAATATTTTTTAGAAGTAAAGTTTTAAATAAAGTTAAAGAATTTGTAGAAAAAAGAGGACTACTTGGAACTGCTAGAATGCCTGATTTTAATGATTTTATTATCTCAGATTCTGTAAATAGTGTAAAAAATAAACAATTTGATATGATGATATCAACTTCAGGTCCTTATACTGAACATATTATTGCTCAAAAACTAAAAAAACAAAATAAAGATATTTTTTGGATAGCAGATTATAGAGACCTATGGACTCAAAATCATATATTTAAAGGTCTTTTTCCTTTTACATTAGTAGAAGAGTATCTTGAAAAGAAAATAAATAATAGTGCTGATATGATTACTACAGTTAGTGAACCGTTAGCAAAACAAATAAGAGATAAATACAAAATAAAAAATGTAGAAACTATAGAAAATGGTTTTGATTTTGAAGATTTAAATAATATTTCTAAGGAAAACTATTGGAGTGATGATAAGATAAGATTAGTTTACACAGGCAGTATATACAAAGGCAAACGAGACCCATCACCACTTTTTGAAGCTATTGAAGCTATATCTAAATCTAATGATAAAAAGCTATTGGATAAATTAGAAGTGATATTTGTAGGTGGCAGTAAGGCTGATTTGGATGAGCTAATAGAAAAATATACTGTTCAAAGATGGGTTGGTTATGGGGGCTTTTTGCCAAGAGAAGATTCTCTTAGAATGCAAAGAGATGCTGATGCACTTATATTTTTAGAGTTTGAAGCAAAAGGTGTAGATGGGATACTTACAGGTAAGCTTTTTGAATATATCTGTTCAGGTACTCAGATACTTGGCATTGGCGTGACCAATAATAGTACACCAGGAAAACTTATAAGTTCTAGCGGTCATGGAATAAATTTTGGTAAAGATAGAGAAAGTATAAAAAAATATCTGCTAGAATTACTAAACAGTAACACTAAATATGTATTTATAAAAAACATTGAAATAATAGAAAAATATTCTAGAAAAAAACAAGCGGAAAAAATTTTGGATTTGGTAAATGAATATGAAAAACAATTATAAAGTAGACGTTACAATACAATCATATAAAAAACCTGAATTATTAATTTATACTCTTTTATCGTTGCACAAACATAGTAAAGATACTATTGATACTGTTTGGATTAATGATGATAAATCTGGTAATAATGTATTGAAAATTTACAAGTCTTCAGTAGTGATAGATGCTTTGTATCCGTGGAAAATCAAAGTTCGAGAAAATAGTCGCAGGATGGGTTGGTGGCTCTCTTTTGTAAAGGGTGTAAAACCAAAATATTTGACTTGGTCATATAAGATGTTTCGTATGCTATGGAACATTTATAATACAGGACATGCATATGTGAAAAGAGAAGATATAAGGTATCAGTGGGCAATTGATAATACCGATAAAGATTATTTATATGTTTTACATGACGATGTAACATTTTATGATGATATTATTTCTCTTTATTTGAAAAATATTCAAGGTCTAGCAAACCCTGTTGCGGTAGGTGATTTAGGACAATGTTGGCGTTGTGCATTTCAGAAAGATGGTTGTTCTCCATCAAAAATTTTAAATGGTGACTTTCCTTCAAAAAATTGGCCGAACACTAAAAAAAATACACAGGATCACGAGTGGGCCTGTAGAATTAATGAGTGGTCTGCCCTTATTTCAGTTAAGGCAGCGAAAACTATTGAGACTGAACATCAACTATTTTTTGGCAATTTCGATAATAAAGGCGATATAGCAGCATATTGGTTTGCAGTTGCAGTTATGAATGGTTTTCAATTTGCAGATCCTCTTCCGACAAGCAGTGAAAGATCAAAATATTATTTACATGGATATGATGGGAAAGCAGGTCATTCTGTTTGGACTGATCAAGGAAATGGAAAAATTGTTTATCAAGCCGATGAAATAAAAAAAAGACTTCTATCAGATTTTTCATTTGATTGGTTGTCTATTGTGAAGAATATTATATGATAGATATACTCCTTGCCACATACAATGGAGAAAAATACATAAGTGAACAAATAGATTCATTGCTAAATCAAACCTATCAAAATTGGATACTTATTGTTCATGATGATGGCTCATCTGACAATACGATTGAGATTCTAAAAAAGTATGTTTTAAAATATCCAAAAAAAATTATTTTAATAGAAGATGGTATAAAAACAAGAGGAGCGAAAAATAATTTTTCTCATTTGTTGAGTTTTTCTACTTCTAAATACATTATGTTTTGTGATCAAGACGATGTGTGGCTTAATGATAGAATTGAATTGTTTCATAAGGCAATGCTTGAAAGCGTAAAAAAATATGGAAATATTCCGATAGTTGTATTTTCTGATTTGATTGTAGTTGATGATAAATTGAATATCATAAATGATTCGATGATAAAATATCAAAGACTAAATCCGGAAATAGCAAAATCTTTTGAAATGTTAAAATGCCAAAATGTAATAACCGGTTGTGCTATGATGGTCAATAAAAAAGCATTAGAGCTTTCAGTGCCAATTCCTAAAGATGCATTAATGCATGATTGGTGGATAGGGCTAATGACAGCCAAATATGGGAAAAACATTTTTTTAGATACAGCTACGATTTTATACAGGCAACATTCAAATAATACAGTAGGATTTAAAAAAGTTACTATTTTTACTATTTTTACTAAGATTATTTCTCTAAAAATATACAAAGATTTTAAGAAAATTAGTTTAATGTTGAAGCATTTCAGTATCAATATAAGTTTGATCCACTTTATGATTTGTAAAGTAAAAGTCATTTTATTTAGATTTTTCAAATTAAAATATAATGTGAAAGAGAAATAGCAGAATGATGAAAATATCATTAAAAGTTTCAAATCATCGAATTATTACATTAGTCATGTTTATATTTTGTTTCATTCTTATATTTGATCCAACCGATAAAATGTTTCATGCTAAAGGATTGATATTTGTTTTTTTGGTTTTACTGATACCGCTAGGATTAAAAACTTTCCCATATTCAAAAAATGTATTATTTTTTTTCTATTTTTGTATGATTATGATACTGTATTCCTTTTTCGCAGGCATATTTAGTGGCTTAAACGTAGATTATACTTTTTATTTTGGCTTTGCCAAATCCTTTTTTGTTTTTTTTGTACTATCTTTTTTTTCTTACAGAGAGTTTGAAAAGCCATTTTTTATATCTCTGGTATTACTTACTTTTTTATCATTATTAATATATGTTTTGGCAATTTATGATTATAGAAGTATTGGAAAATTGATTACTTATTTATCTTATGATGTCCATAACGCATTGATTGGAAGAAGAGCATATGGAAATTGGATTATTTTTATGGTCTATTATAAAACAGTTGCTTTGTTGATTTTACTAATTGGATATTTGTTAAGTAAAAAATCTTACACTTTGTCATTTTTAAGCATCGTGGTTTTATTTATTTCTGGAACCCGTGCAAATATGTTTGCTGCACTAAGTATTCCTGCATTTTACTTTTTTTTAACTGGCAATAAAAAAATGAAGATTATTTTAGGAATTAGTTTTTTATGTGGTATTATTATGATATTACCATTTATTTCTCATGTTTTGCTGTCACCGACAGGACAATCAAATTCTGTTAAAATAGGACACTTCCATTCGTATATGAATTTCTTTGGCTCTTCCCCACAATTTTTTATATTTGGATCGGGAGCAGGTACCTCATTCTATAGCACCGGCAATCATGCGTTTGATTTAAATACGGAGTTAGTGCCATTTGATCTTATAATGTATGTTGGTATTTTTTTTACATTGCTCTTTTATGTCTTTTTGTTGTTGCCACTTCCTCGTATGATGAAGATGGATAAGACTATTGCTTTTTCATATTTAATGTATCTAATAGTTGCAACAACTAATCCACTCTTAATTTCCAGTACAGGCTTTTTGGCAATTTCTTTTGGTTATTTATACGCTTATAAAAATACTAAGGAAAACATCAATGCAACAAATTAATGCTTCAATAGTTCTATATCATAACAAACGAGTACAACTTATAAAAGCTATTAATAGTTTTTTAAATACAGAGTTAAATGTAAAACTATATCTCATTGACAACTCATCAAATGACAGTTTAAAAGAGTTGTCAAATATGGATGATAGAATAGAATATATTTTTAATAATGCTAATTTAGGTTATGGGTCAGGACATAATATAGCCATAAAGAAAAGTATAGATAATGGAATAAAATATCATATTGTCTTAAATCCAGATTTATATTTTGATAGCGATGTATTAGAAAAGTTATATAACTATATGGAAGAAAATAAAGATATAGGAAATATAATACCTCAAGTTCTTTATCCTAATGGAGAAA
>JALUWO010000503.1 GCA_027019405.1 Candidatus Altimarinota bacterium
ATGGGCAAAAGGCTTGGAGTTGATAACAGAGGTCTTTTGTATGATAAAGATACTTTGAGACTTCTTTCGAGGTCTGAAGCTTTTAAAGCATATAAATACTTTTTTCAAAAATATAGTAAAAATCAAGGGAGTTTGATGTAATGATAACTATAGAAGATAAAGAAATGGAGGGAAGTTTAAAAAAGTCATATGAGTTCTATAAGGTTTTTATGGAAAATAATGAAAAAGAAAAATTGATCTTTGCAAAAGGTTTCTGTAGTGCATTAGAAAAAATAGCTATAGCATATGGCAGTTTTACATATGACCAAATAGTTGATATAAAAAACAATATCGTAGGAGATATTGTTATGACATTTACAGATGATAATGATTTGGACACGCCGACTTATGTCAGAAAAAATATCACTATTTAAATAGTGTGGGGAAATAATGGGTAAAACAAATAACTACATCATAGCTTATGATATAAGTGATGACAAAAGACTTGCTAAAGTTGCCAAACTCATTTACTCCTATGCTCTTGGTGGACAAAAGTCTGCTCTTGAAGCTCCTTTGTCAAAAGATGAACTTCACGAACTGGTGGATAAAATTCTCTCTATCACAAAAAAAGAGGATAAGATCAATATCATACCCTTTGAGGGAGAGCCGGCTCTATTTGGAAAGGCTAATTTTTTGGAATATCATAGTGGGGTTATAATAGTATGAATATATCCATCATAGATAAAAAAGATACAACTCTATCTTTTTGTAACAATACTATAAAATTTGATGATATAAAGTTGCCCATAAGACTAACTGATGCTATCATCATAACTTCAAATGTTACCATAGATACAAAAGAGCTTATAAAGATAACAAATAGCGGAGTAAATTTTATCTTTTTCAATCCCTTTAGCAATAAAACAACTATCGCTATGTCAGCAGAGCAAAAAAATGCTGACTTAAAGCTAAAGCAGTATCAGGCACTATCAAAAAGACTCTATATAGCCAAATACATCATCGCCGAAAAGATAAAAAGACATACATTTCAGCTTGGTATCAATGATATAGCTTTGGAAAATTCTCATTATCTTGAAAAACTAAAACAAGTAAAAGAGATAGATGAACTTTTAGGAGTAGAGGGGAGTTTTTCAAGAGAGTATTTTGGACACTACTTTTCGCTCTTTTCAAAAAGACTTCATAGCGGAAAAAGGACAAAAAGACCACCGAAAGATCCGCTAAATGCACTTCTTAGCTACTTTTATACTCTACTTTACAGCTTACTTACAGTTAGACTTTTGGCAAACGGTTTTGATCCAAGCATTTCATATCTTCATACTCCTTTTAGATCTCACCAAGCTTTGAGTTCGGATATGTTGGAGCTTTTTAGAGATAGGGTAAATCAATTTGTAAAAATTATCATAGATGAAAAAATTGTTGAGATGGAAGATTTTACCAAGAAAAATGGCGGAGTATATCTAAGATATAGTGGAAGGAAAAAGCTTTATAAACCGCTAAAAGAGCTTTGGGACGGCTTGGGGCCAAATATATCAAAAGAGATAGCAAATCTAAGAGCAATCATAGAGGGTAAATGATATGAAAAAAGAGCTTATCTTTAAAAACCCAAATACAAAGATAAAAGTTTTACCAACATATCTTCAGTTTTATTCTAACGGGCTTCCCATGCTTTTAAGCTACAAACATATAGCTCATATTTACATCAACAAATCGATAAAAATATATCTAAATGATTTATATAAACTTTCCAAAAAAGTACCTGTTTACATTATAGATCATAACGGCTACATCTTAGCAAGTATCAAAGAGGAGGAGTGATGCAAAGAGTAAATTTTCTCATAACCTATGACATAAGTGATGAAAAAAGACTCGCCAAAATAGCAAAAGCCATGGAAAGAGAAGCTTTTAGGATACAAAGATCAGTCTATCTATATCCTGATGCTACCATAAGGGAGATAACTCCGCTTCTTGAAAAAGTTACAGAGTTAATGCATGAGCAAAAAGATGACTTAAGGGTTTACAAGATCAAAAAAGGCTCCATCGCACTGCAAAGCGGTATAGACCTTGATGATCCTTATGTTTTTTGTAAATGATATAAAAATCATGATATAATATCATTACAAATAAGTTATTTAACTTATAATTGTTAAAGTTTCGTTTAAGTTCTTAAATAAAAATAAATCCCGAGATTTGGGGCTTTTATTTCTTAAAATTGACTGAATTTTACCCATTAAGTTTTCTTTAAGAAGTAAAAGTCCCTATTGAAGGGGCAAAGAGCTATTACAATTAGACCCGATTTCAAGGGGATTGAGATATCACTAGTCATTTTTGTGCCTCCTTAACTGACTTTGTATATTACAATTAGACCCGATTTCAAGGGGATTGAGATAAAGACTCATCAATCTCAATTCGGTTTTTAACATCAATTACAATTAGACCCGATTTCAAGGGGATTGAGATCACCCATTATTCCTGCTGTTGCAACATCTACTACAATTACAATTAGACCCGATTTCAAGGGGATTGAGATCTATATATATCACTCATCGTGATATCTTTTTCGTTAGATTACAATTAGACCCGATTTCAAGGGGATTGAGATGTTGTATTTGTAGCAATATCCTCTACTGACTCTATATTACAATTAGACCCGATTTCAAGGGGATTGAGATAACTATTTGAGTCTTACTCATTCCGCTAACTTTTTATTACAATTAGACCCGATTTCAAGGGGATTGAGATTTTAATAGTTTATTTTTTATATATTTGTCTACATTGTATTACAATTAGACCCGATTTCAAGGGGATTGAGATACTCCTACTGCTACTCCTAAAACTCCTGCTATAATTACAATTAGACCCGATTTCAAGGGGATTGAGATTTGTAGTACTACATCTCTTGATCTTACCCATGTAGAGTATTACAATTAGACCCGATTTCAAGGGGATTGAGATGATATTTTATACTCTTTGTTGTTCCATATCACTATTACAATTAGACCCGATTTCAAGGGGATTGAGATCTGGATGCTCTACTCAATTATATCACCGCTCTTGGAATTACAATTAGACCCGATTTCAAGGGGATTGAGATAGTTAATAATATTGGCCAAATAGCACTTCAAGGAATTACAATTAGACCCGATTTCAAGGGGATTGAGATCTGCTACTCCTAAAACTCCTGCTATAATTAGCTATTACAATTAGACCCGATTTCAAGGGGATTGAGATAACTCTTTAGCTCTTGCCATCTCTTTGTCCTCTGTTTATTACAATTAGACCCGATTTCAAGGGGATTGAGATATGTTGTAGGCTTTACTTGCTTTTTTAATAGCATTTAGTATTACAATTAGACCCGATTTCAAGGGGATTGAGATTAAGCTCCTTGTTCTATTTCTCTAAGTGCCTCAATTACAATTAGACCCGATTTCAAGGGGATTGAGATACTTAGCATAGCCCAATACTGAACCTGCACCTATAAATTACAATTAGACCCGATTTCAAGGGGATTGAGATACTATTAATTGGCTATAGTAATTTGGTATATGCTTGGTAAATTACAATTAGACCCGATTTCAAGGGGATTGAGATCCTGCTTTTGGTGCTATATTAGCTTCTAGTATACATTACAATTAGACCCGATTTCAAGGGGATTGAGATTACTTAGCATAGCCAACTATACTTGCTACACCTACTAATTACAATTAGACCCGATTTCAAGGGGATTGAGATATCTTGTTTTTAACATCGTTAATGATGCTGTTAAAAATTACAATTAGACCCGATTTCAAGGGGATTGAGATCTCTTTGGTTGTTTAGCTTTCTTTAATAAAGCTTGAATTACAATTAGACCCGATTTCAAGGGGATTGAGATATCATTATTAATTTATTATTATACTTGTTCATTTGTTATTACAATTAGACCCGATTTCAAGGGGATTGAGATACACTGAGTAGATATCACTCATTGTGATATCTTTCATTACAATTAGACCCGATTTCAAGGGGATTGAGATTTTACTTGTTGCCATTTTGTGCCTCCTTAATTGACATTACAATTAGACCCGATTTCAAGGGGATTGAGACGGCTTTGCCAACTCTGTTTCTAACTATGCTTTCAAATTACAAATAGACCCGATTTCAAGGGGATTGAGACGTTTAACGGATGCACATTTTCCTGTCTCCTTGATAATTACAAATAGACCCGATTTCAAGGGGATTGAGACCTTACTATATCCTCAAATTGCTTAGTCATTTTGTGATTACAAATAGACCCGATTTCAAGGGGATTGAGACAGGTACTGCAATACCAGTAGCAGCAAAAGCACCAAATTACAAATAGACCCGATTTCAAGGGGATTGAGACAAGCTTTTTTTGAATCTCTTGCGAGTTGTAAAAGCTCAATTACAAATAGACCCGATTTCAAGGGGATTGAGACTGTATTAAGTTATATGCAATCATTTTTTGTTCCTTATTACAAATAGACCCGATTTCAAGGGGATTGAGACTACATTTTTCATCTCAAACTCCTTTTTTTAAATTGATATTACAAATAGACCCAATTTCAAGGGGATTGAGACACAAAAATAATTGTATCTACTACAAACTTAAAAAATAATATTACAAATAGACCCGATTTCAAGGGGATTGAGACAAAAGCTTTTTGCTCTTTTGGCAAGCATTACAACATTACAAATAGACCCGATTTCAAGGGGATTGAGACGTCCGCTTTGCTCAATACTCCGAAAAATGCTGACACCTATTACAAATAGACCCGATTTCAAGGGGATTGAGACAGCATTCATCTCATTACGAATATATTCACTAAGTAACTTATTACAAATAGACCCGATTTCAAGGGGATTGAGACAACAACACCTCAAACTCCTTTTTGTGTTTTTTTATTTAATTACAAATAGACCCGATTTCAAGGGGATTGAGACAGCTTCTTGTCGGGCATATAATGCCACTTTTAAGAAATTACAAATAGACCCGATTTCAAGGGGATTGAGACTTTAATCGCCTTTTAATTTCATACCCAAGTCTGCTATGAAATTACAAATAGACCCGATTTCAAGGGGATTGAGACTTAAGTAATATCAAT
>JALUWO010000504.1 GCA_027019405.1 Candidatus Altimarinota bacterium
TCTTTGGTAAATTTACATTACAAAATAAACCAGCTGCACCAGAACCTATAGTTATAAAGTCATAAATCATTGTTTTGAGTAATTTCTAAAGTTATAATTAGAATAATGTTAAAAGTTTTATTTTCAATTGAATAGAAGACTATCTTTTAAAATAAATTTTTGGAAGATAAACAAAATAGTCTTTATGATAAAGTTTTGCATATATTTCTATATTTTCTATTTCCCATCAATTATTTTGTAGTTTTTTCAAGTACTCATAAAACTTTCTAGATAGTCTTTGAACTTTTATATTTCAAGAATATATAATTTTCTTTTCTAATTCTAAATTTTTATTAAAAATCTTTTCTTCCTCATTGTAACCAATATTTACATCAGATAATCAAAGAGGAATACAAAATTTATCAATTGTAATTGTTTTATTATTTGTGCTATAAAAGTTTACATAATTTTCTTTTTCAAACAATTTTTTAAGTTTTTTAAAAACAGGATTTTGTGTTTCTCACACTATATAAAGTTTTTTCTTAGCCCTTGTAATTCAAACATAGATAAGATGTATAGTTTCTTCATTTAGTTTTTCAATTCAATGTAAATCCAAAATCACATTTTCAAACTCTTTTCATTTACTTTTATGAAATGTAGATACAAAAACTCATTTAGTTTGTGGTTCATAATCTATTATAAAATCACTAAACTTACTTGCATAGTACTTATGGTTTACTTTTTTAAATTGTTCCCAAATATTTTTTATATCAGATAAATAATTACTATCTGGAAATTTTTCACTTACTTTTGCTAAATGTAAATTAAATATGATATCATCTAAAATATTTTCTTCTTTTAATAATTTCAATAAATATTGTACTTCCAAAAGTTCATAAAATAGAAAGTCTTTCTTTTTTTGTAATATAGTATGTGCTATATTTTCTTTTTTCAAGTAAGCAGAAAATATATTTACTCTATCATTTGTAAAAGTTAAATATGCAGTATCTGCCCTGAAAATATCTTTAGAAAATGGGTATAATTCATTAAATTTTAGGTCTTTTTTTATTTCCAACATTTCAATTTCTCATATTTCATCTTTTTTAGCTGATTTTAATTTGATGTTTTGTTTTTTCCTATTTTTTAGCAAGGAAATCCATTTTTGAGAAAAATCTACTATTTCTTTACAAGATCTATAATTTGTAGTAAGATATTTAACTTTACCATTAAATTCTTTTTCAAATGATTGAATATACTTTAAATTGGCTCATGTAAACTTATATATATTTTGATCATCATCTCCTGCTCATATGATTAAAGGTTTTTGTATATTGTTTTTTATAATAGATTTTATAAAATCAAATTGCTCATCATTAATATCTTGATATTCATCAATAATAATTACTCTTTTTTTTAAATTTTCACTACTATCATCCAATGTTTTTATAGCTTGGTGTATTACCGCTTCTGGTTTTATACTATCTATACTTCTTCATAAAATATCATAAGCAAAAGAATGAAATGTGTGTATATCCAATCCATAAGCAGAAGTTCATAGAAAATTTACCAATCTTGATTTTAGTTCTATTTTTGCACTATTTGTAAAGGTAAGCATCAAAAATTCACTTTCTTTTACTCAATCTTTTAAAATCAATGATACTATTTTGTGGATCAATGTTTTTGTTTTTCATGCTCAAGGTCCAGCTATTATAAGTGTATTATTTTTTATTTTTAAAATTTCTCTTTGTTCATTATCCAATCATTCAGAAATGTATTTCCATTTTTCTAATGATATAGGTTTAGTAAATAATCTTTTTTTATTTGGAAAATATTTTTCAATAAATTCTTTGATATTTGATTCAAAATAATCTATTATAAATTTTATCTTAGGTAATCAGCTATATATATTATGTTTTCCCCATCACTTAATCCAGTTTGATAATATATGTGCTTGTTCATATTTTGCTTCATAGTGCTGTTTTAAAATAGTATAATAAGAATCTTTCCACTTTTTATCTTTTCATAAAATTTCTATACCTATTAATTGATCATATCATCTTAGACCATCTTCTACTTCTACAATTTTATTTATATGCAAAAAATATAGTATATTTTGTACAATAGGTATTTCATCATTATCTCAGATAATATTTTGATTATCTTTGAAAAATTTTACTATTTCTGTATCAGTAAAATCTATATAATCTGCTTTTTCTTTTTTTCTTGATTTTAAAAAATCCAACACCAAATAAGCATATCTTATAGTTTTTTGTAAATTCCTAATCTGACTTTTTGAAAAGTTTATGGATAAAATATGATCATCAATTTCCAAATATAGCAAATCTTGTGCTAAATATTGATGTAACAATGAAAATAAAAGATCTTCATCTTTTTTTCTATTAAGAATTTTTTTATTATAAAGTTTGTCTTTAAGTTTTTTGTATTCATACTTTTTCTCATTGTTTTCAATCAAAAAACTCAGTATTTTTTCAGTAAATTCAAGACCTTGATAAGGATCAGAAAATAAATCAGTAGAATAATAAACTCTATATCATTTGTCAGTAGTTAAGATATTTTTTTCAATCATTTTATTTAATAAATCTCTTACAAAAAACTTATAATTCTTTAATCAAAGTTCTTTACTAATTTTTCCTAATTCTTCGTCATATATAATTTCTAGTAAATAATTCATTTCTATTCAATTATTTTCTACTATTTCTGAATATATTTGTTTCATAACATATTCTTTATCTTTTGATTTCTTTAATTTTTCTATTTCTTTCAATCAATTTTGTTTATTTCATCATCTAAAAAGATTTCAATAACTTACAAATTTTCTTTTTATAAATTTATTCTCATTTTTAAAGATTTTTTCTTCTAATACAGAAATTGCAACTTTTACTTTTGTGGTCCGATTTGTTTTTTTATTTATTTCTAATCCCATTGTTTTAGCAAGTTTTATATATGAAACTTTTATACTATTTTTTTGTTTTTTAAAAAAATTGAATAATCACCTAAATTCATTTTTTGTAATTTCTGCTTGTCTTTGTAAGTTGAATATCTTATTTACATCGTCTTCATTATAAAGTACTATACATTCAGATTTTTTACCATCTCTTCAAGCTCTACCTGCCTCTTGTAAATAGTTTTCTATACTTGAAGGGATTTCCCGATGTATTATCTTTCTTACATTGTCTTTATCTACTCACATACCAAAGGCATTTGTAGCAACCATAATATTTATATCTCCTTTCATAAACATTTCTTGTATTTGTATTCTTTTCTCTGTCTCTAATTTACCATGATAAAATCCTACTTTAAAATTTTCATTAGATAGACTTTGTGCCAGTTCAGATGTTTTTTTTGTAGTATTTGTAAATATAATGGTAGGAGTTTCCTTATCTAAAATTTTTAGTAAATTTGTTAATTTATCTTGTTCATTTAAACAATCTATTTTTTTATAACTTAAATTTTTTCTTTCAATTTCTGCTTTTATAATATTAAAATCAATATCTAATTTTTCTTTAAAATAGCTTTGTATATCTTCTATTACTTGTTTTTTTGCAGTAGCTGTAAAACAACTTATTTTTATATCTTGATCTAATTTTTTTATAAATTCAGCTAAATATAAATAATCTACTCTAAAATCATGTCCCCATTTAGAAAAACAATGTGCTTCATCTATTACAAATCTTGATATTCTTCTTGAAGATAAAATCTTTTCAATAGTTTGGTTTCTTAAACTTTCTGGAGCTAAATATAATATATCCATTCATCATTCTTGTATATTTTTTAAGGTTTGTGCTCTTTCTAAGCTATTTTGTAATCAATTTATATATCAAACATTTGTGGCTCATTTATTTTTTATACTTTCAACTTGATCTTTCATCAAAGATAACAAAGGAGAAATTACTATTGTCATTTTTCTAGTTTTTTCTGCTTCAATAAGTGCAGGAAGTTGAAAAGTAAGAGATTTTCATCATCAAGTAGGAAATACAACCAATAAATTTTCTTTATTTAAAGCTTCCTTTATTGCTTTTTTCTGTAAATCTTTCCCTCAAAATTTTCTAAAATCATTATAACCAAAGTATTTTTTAAGATAATTAGTTAATTTATGTTTTTTACAAAAATCACATTTTCAGCATCTATAATGAGTAATAAAATCCAAAGCTTTATAAAACTTATTGGTATAATTTAGAAATTTAGGAGGAATACTATTGTCTTTTACAGAGTATAAAAAATTACAAGCTATAAGAAATTCTATATCATCATATTCAAAAATAATACTTTTTTTATTTATCTTCTTGATATTATCTTGACAATCATTTTGATTATCTTCTTGATATTGTCTTGATATTCTACCATCAAAAATACCTGAACAAACTTTGTTTTTTAGAAACTTCTTTAATATAGTTTTACTTTCTTCTTTTGTAAATTTTTTAAAAGATTTTAATTGCCTATATTTAATCAAATAATCTACAAAGTTTTTTATAATAGTATTTTCAGAAGACAATAGAAATTTTAACCAAGTTGTATCATAAGTTTTTAGTTGTCTAACTATGTCATCCAATAATTTTTGAGTTTCTTCACTATCTTTTGTAGGATCATTTTTACAAAATCATATACAATTTTCTTTATATTCTTTTACAAGCCTATGATAAGGTTTTTCTGGAAAAAATAATGCAGATAAAAATAAAGTATCAATTATTTTAAATCTAAACAATGATGGTAAAAAATTTCTATCAAAATTTAAAATATTATGTCAAATCAAAAAAGTATCATTTGGTAAATCATCCAAAACTTTCTCTTTAAATTGAGTTAAATTTGAATATGAAAACTTTTTATCTCAAAGTAGTCCTCATATTTTAAATATTTTTCATTTTTTGTTTATTTCTAAGTCTAAAAATAAAAGCATTTTACTAAATTTAAAAAATATATAAAAAAATTATAGGTATTATATATTTTTTGTCAAATTTATTAAATATATTAACTTCAATTTTCAATTGAATAAATCAATAAAAACTATATTTTTAGGTTAAATTTATATTTTCAAATAAATTTATGATAGATAAAGAGTTGTTAATTTATCAGGCTAAAGATTGAGAAATAGTTTTGAAAGAGG